>JAGXFZ010000054.1 GCA_024637055.1 Gracilibacter sp.
GCCTAAGGATGAACTTTATCTTCTCGGTGTGTCTCCTGAAAGAGCACCAGACAAACCAACCTATGTGGAACTAGATTTTGAGCAAGGTCTACCTATTGCTGTAGACGGCCAGAAACTCTCTCCAATCAAACTTTTGGAGAAACTTAATGAATTAGGTGGACAAAATGGCGTCGGTATAGTTGATATGGTAGAAAACCGTTTAGTGGGAATGAAATCTAGAGGTGTCTATGAAACACCAGGAGGGACCATTCTTTACACAGCACATCAGGCTTTGGAGCTTCTAACTCTCGATCGATCCACCTTACATTATAAAGAACAGATTGCTCTTAAATATGCTGAGATGGTTTACGACGGTGTTTGGTATTCCCCTCTTAGAGAAGCATTGGATGGGTTTGTTAAGGTTACTCAAAAGAATGTCACAGGAACGGTCAGAATTAAGCTCTATAAAGGGAATTGCTCATCTGCAGGGATTAAGTCACCGTATTCCCTGTATAATGAAGAATTTGCTACTTTTGGTGAGGATGCTGTCTATAACCAAAAAGATGCCGAAGGTTTCATCAACCTCTTCGGTCTTCCTCTAAAAGTAAGAGCTATGATGGAAAAAAAATCTGGACTAAGATAATAGAAGTAAAGCAGTTAGGGGACACACCTGCAAAGAGACGGAAGTGGACATACCTGTGAAGGTGAGGTGCATTTTTGAAGGCAGGAATGTCCTCTATCACCTGCGACGATTAGAGATTGAAGTAGACTGTTACATCGAAAGGAGTCTTGATATGAAACTTTGGGGTGGACGTTTCGAGAAAGATACTGATTCATTGGTAGAAGATTTTCATTCTTCTATATCTTTTGACCAGCGCCTATATAAACATGATATTAGGGGAAGCGTAGCACATGCACGGATGCTTGGCAGGATTGGCATCCTCACAACTGATGAGACTCAGAAAATAGTAGAAGGACTAGGTATTATCCTAGAAGAGATAGATAAAGGTAGTGTCCAGTTTGAGGTAGGAGCCGAAGACATACATATGAACATAGAGAAGCTCTTGACAGCAAAGGTCGGTGAAATCGGTAAGAAGATACATACTGGACGTAGTCGTAACGACCAAGTTGCTCTTGATTTTCGCCTCTTTCTAAGAGAAGAGATGGATAACACCAAGGAGCTATTAGTTAAGTTTATCGAGACTTTACTAGATTTAAGTAGCAAGCACCTTACCACTTGGATGCCCGGTTACACACATCTACAAAAAGCTCAACCTATTACTTTTGGCCATCATCTAATGGCCTATGTCCAGATGTTCCTTAGAGATCTGGGACGCCTCAAAGATGCCCGTAAAAGGTTAAATCTCTCTCCTCTTGGTTCTGGCGCACTGGCGGGAACCACATTCCCTTTACTCAGGGAAGAGATTGCTGAGGAATTGGACTTTGATGGTATAACGCTTAATAGCTTAGATGGAGTAAGTGACAGAGATTTTGCTCTGGAGTTTTTAGCTTCAGCAGCTATCATGATGATGCATCTCAGCCGTTTATGTGAGGAATTAATTATCTGGTCTAGCGGTGAGTTCTCCTTTGTCATGATTGATGATGCCTATTCCACCGGCTCTAGTATTATGCCTCAAAAGAAAAACCCAGATGTTGCGGAACTAGTAAGAGGCAAAACAGGGAGAGTTTATGGAGATCTAATAACCCTACTCACGGTCATGAAAGGACTTCCTCTAGCATACAACAAAGATATGCAGGAAGATAAAGAATGTGTTTTTGACGCCATAGATACGATTCAGAAGTCTTTATTAGTTATGGAGCCAATGATTGCAACCATGCAAGTAAATAAGGCTGTAATGCAAGAGGAAGCCAAGAAAGGATTCACTAATGCCACGGATTTAGCAGACTATCTTGCCAAGAAAGGGATCCCTTTCCGAGATTCACATGAGATAGTTGGAAAACTTGTCTTAGATTGTTCCAAGAGAAACTGTGCACTCGAAGACCTTACACTTGAAGAGCTAAGAGAAGTATCACCTGTATTCGACAGTGATCTTTTTGAAGCGATCTCTTTAGATTACTGTGTCAGATCCAGAAATATTCCCGGAGGGCCTGCTCCTGACTCAGTCAAGCAGTCTATCCATCTTTCACGAGACAACCTAGATAAGCTAAGATGGTAAAATGTAAATAGAAAGAAAATAAACAAAAATAATGACATTTTTGCAAATATGAAATCAAGAATACAATTATTTTTAAATATTTCGAGGAGAATAAAAAAATACAAATTAATGAAATTCATAGGGAAATGGTAGATATCAAGGGTTGCTAGTAGAACAAAGAAAAGAATAAAAAAATGTGGATAAAACTGTGGATATTGTGGATTAAATTTTAAAAACAATTATTAAGTATTAAAAATTTAGATAGTTTTATCTAAATTAAATACAAATTACTAGGACTTAGTCATTAAAGGAGCTTATATAAACCTTAAAAATGCTAAAAAAAGTGAATTCCAACATTGTTATGTTATTTAAAGGATTATTGACAGATAAATCACATGCAATAAAAAGGAGGCTTTAAATTGTGGACTAATGATGAAATCCAAAGCAGAATCGATGAAGTTGTCAAATGGTTACAACAAAAGAATAAAGAAGCACGTACTAACGGTCTAGTTTGTGGAATATCTGGCGGAGTAGACTCTGCTGTAGTTGCCGCTTTATGCAAAAAAGCTTTTCCAGATAATTCTCTAGGAGTAATCATGCCTTGTCACTCTAATCCTATTGACCGTGAAGACGCTCTCTTGGTAGTAAATGTTCTTGGGATGGATGTAATTGAGATTGAGCTGGATGACGCACATAATGTAGTATATGAAAAGGTAAAGACTTCTCTAGGAACCCAAAATTATTCAGAAAGCAGTAGTAAGCTAGGCCAAGGAAACCTTAAAGCTCGTCTACGTATGGCAACCTTATATACAGTAGCGAATTTGAAAAACTACCTCGTGGTAGGTACGGATAATGCGGCGGAAAGCTACACCGGGTATTTTACCAAGTATGGTGATGGTGGGGTTGATCTCTTGCCAATTGGTTCTTTGACCAAAACAGAAGTTAGATCCTGGGCGAAAGAGCTAGGTCTACCGAACAGTATCGTCACTAGAACACCAACAGCTGGTCTTTGGCAAGGGCAGACTGACGAGAAAGAAATGGGTTTGTCATATGATATGATAGATAGATACTTGAGTGGTGGCAGTATACCAGAAGATGCTATCGCAAGAATCGAACATCTACACAAAATCAGTGAGCATAAAAGACAGATGCCCCCTACCATAGACTTACCAAAACATGAAAGGCTTGATTAGTGTTGAAATTGAGGATCGGGCTGGATATCGATGGAGTTGTTGCGGATAGTTTCCCAGTGTTTCTCCGGGAGTTAAATAAGCATTACGGCAAAGATGTTAAACAATTAGATACCTATGATATGACCGAGATATACGGAGTAGAGTGGGATGAGATGAGCCAGTTTTTTCATGATAATATGGAATATCTATTCTTAACCCCCAAGCCTATGACAGGTGCTGTGGAAGGCATTAACTATATATTGGAGACAGGTCATGAGATAGTCTATGTTACAGCGAGAGCACCAGGGTCTGAGGAGAAAATGACATGCAAATGGTTTGATGACAATAATATTTACAGAGACAAAGCTTGTTTTACTGGAGGCCTTAGTAAAACGTTTGCTGTAAAGGAAAATGGAATAGATATTTTTGTAGATGACTTTATGACCAATGCTTTGGAGATTGCTTCCTTAGGAGTCCCAGTGCTTCTGATGGATTCTCCCTATAATCAAGGGAAACTGCCCCAAGGAGTGACCCGCTGTTATTGTTGGGATGAAATATTGTGTCAGATTGATCAACTTAGTAGAAGTAAAAACGTTATGAACCGTGGCACACCTTAACGTTCAATCAGCTACGTTCTCGACGCTTCTTTTGCTACAAAGGTTCACTAACCAATGAACAAATAAATTAAGTATCTAAAAGGAGCAGGGAGGACCATTGTTGGTCCTCCCTGCTCCTTTTAGATAAGTCGCTAATATTAAATCCTGAAGAAAAGGTATTCTTCATAGGGCATATCACTCTCATAAAGATTAAGAGCAAGCTCTTGACCTACATAACGTAGATGCCATGGTTCATAAGTATACTCTGTAATATGTTCTTTTCCCTGTGGATAACGGACAATATAGCCAAAGAGATGAGCATTATCTTTAAGCCATGCATACTCTTTGGTCTCCCCGAAACTCTTAACAAGTCCGAAATTTACACTTTTAGAAGTAACATCCATTGTCAGACCGCTCTGGTGCTCGCTTTCGCCAGGGCGGGCACTTATTTGGTTAGCTTTTTCTTCACTTCCATCTCTTCTAACAAAATATTGAAATAGATTTTTTTGAGTCTCATAAGATCGATAGCCAGAGACCCCATAAAGTATAAAACCATTCTCTTTGGCCGCTGTGAAAAGTTCCTCCAGATGGGAGGATGCTTCCTGACGTAGTAATCGTTTCTCTGCTTTTTCGTCAAAAGTAAAAGGGATGTCGGGCTCGACCAAGTCAGGAGGTATATAATCGCTAGGCAAATGATTCTGTTTATTGACAAGAACAGTGACGCTAGCAACATCACTATAGTTAAGTGCTTCTTGAACAGCAGCACCTCTTTTTACTAAAAAAGACTCTAAATAAGTAGTATCATCACTCAAGTCTGGTGCAGTTTGGCCTTGTTCAGGTGCAGGTGTAGGTGCAGGCTGCGTATTAGGGGGCTCAATTTGAGTGCACCCTAGCGCTAATGTTGTGAAAAAAGTAATTAAAATTAATGATAAAACTCTTGCTCCCATTTTTAACTCCTCAAATTAATATATTAAGAAACAGACACTAGAAGATGTCCGACTTTGTAAATATCACCAGCTCCGAGGGTGATAACGAGATCATCCTTCTCCAGTGTTTGGTCAAGATAAGAGCTTATTTCCTCAAGGGTCAAGAAGTGTTTGGTAGATATACCTCTTTCTCCTATAAGTTCAGCTAGTTTAGCTGAGGTAATTGAACCAGAGCCATTCGATTTTTTCTCCCGAGCCGAAGAAAAAATTTCTGCTAAAAGCACTTCATCCGCTTCTTGGAAAGACTGGGAGAATTCATAAAATAGTTTCTCGGTCCTGCTGAATGTATGAGGCTGAAAAACTGCTCTAATCCTTCTTCCAGGAAACGAGCGCCTTGCCCCGTCTAGAGTAGTTTGAATTTCGGTAGGATGATGAGCATAGTCATCAACAATAACAGCTCCGTTGCGAACTCCTAGTCTTTCAAACCGTCTCTTAGTTCCATTAAAACCCTTCAAAGCCTGAAGAATATCTTCAGAGGGCACTCCTAGCTTAGTTGTCAGAGCTATGGCCGCTAAAGCGTCGAGAATATTATGCATTCCCGAAACATTAAGATTCACACTGCCTATGATCTCACTGTGGATTAGAACATCAAAACTACATCCCAAGTCATTGAAAACAATATTTACAGCTCTAAAATCCGCATCTGCAGATATACCGAAAGTAACTTTCTTAGCAGGTGTTTGAATAAAATCTTTATTGGGATCTTCGTGCCAAATAACCAGATGGCCATGAGGTGGAAGCTTTTGAGCTAATTCATTGAAAGCAGATAGGACATCATCTAAGTCACGAAAATAGTCTGGATGATCCAGTTCCATATTAGTAATGATTAAATTTTCTGGTGAATAGTTTAAGAAATGTCTTCGGTATTCACAAGATTCAGCAATAAATAAATCACCCAGCCCAGCATGAGCATTACCACCGATACAGGGCACATCACTCCCCACCACCACAGTTGGATCTAATCCCTTATCTAGCAATATCTTTCCGACCATAGCAGTCGTTGTAGTTTTACCGTGAGTGCCTGCAATACAGACGCCCCGTTTTCTAGACATGAGCTTACCCAAGAACTGAGGATAAGTGAGGATAGGGATATTTAATTCTTTGGCCATAGCTATTTCAGGATGACTTTCATCATAGGCCGCAGAGGTCACGACCAGATCAGCATTTATAACATTTTTGGGGTCAAAGACAAGGGGAGTAATCCCGGCTCTCTCCAGTATCGCATCTGTAAAAAAAATCTGATCAACATCAGAACCGGAAATGATTGCATCTTCTATCTTAGGGGTAATCTGAGCAAGAGCACTCATCCCGGTTCCTTTAATGCCTATAAAATGAATATGTAATTGCAACTTACATCGTTCCTTCCGGTAATCTATTTATATCTTACATTATACCCAAATATACTAAAAAAGGTATCATCTTAAGCATAGGAAAATTAAGTTAATTTTTTAATATGTTACGTTTATTAATCCTATTAAAACTTTCTTATATATTATACTATAAAATAAGAAAGTAAACCTGTGATTATTATATTATTACAGATTATTGGAAGAGCGTCAAAGTATAGTTAGAGGGAGTAGACGTAAAGTTTAATCTAATAGAAGGATATTGGAGTAATAACGCCTAGCCGTATATAAGTCTAGCTATTTAAAGTATTGTTCTAACAAAAAAAACACCTTTCTCATTAAGGAAAGGTGCAAAGATTAAACTAAATGATTAAAACGAAGGGTGCACTATAATAATATTATTAAATAACTAGATAGTCAATTTAAACATATAGCCATTATGACCATTTATAACCAATAATATAGGTTTTAAAATTCAATATATAGATAACAGGAATGCAATATTGCATTCCTGTTAAAATGTAAACTAAATTTTCTATTAAATATCTTAATGCACATAAAGTTTTATCCAAAAAGATAAAACAAAGCAAGATTAACTCCGAAGCCTGCAATCACTACTCCAAAAATAATTGCTGGTAATGCGTAACGTATGGGTATAGCAAAAAAAGAAGCTGCGGCACTGGCACTATAGGCGCCAGTAGTAGGGAAGGGGATAGCTGTGAAAAGGATTAAACCTAAAAACCCGTATTTTTTGACTTCGTCACTCTTTTTAAGCGTGCGTCCATAAAGCCAATTATAGAAACGTACATACCAGTTATATCTTAAGAGGATTTTACTAATTGGCTGAAATAGTATTAGTAAAGGTAAAATTGGAAGAATGTTACCAAAAAGAGATAGTGATAGTGTTTTCCAAAAAGGGAATCCGAATCCTATACCTAAAGGTATTCCTCCTCTAAGCTCTAGGATAGGAGTTGCCGAGACTATTACGACAAGAGCCTCCGGTGGTAGGAAACTAAGATACGTCAACAAAAAGTGTTCAATATTTTCTTTCACTGCTAGAAAATCCTCCTACTCGATTATAGCCAAAATGATTACGTCAATATAACGTATTTAACAGTATACATTTTTGGGCAAAACTATTCAAATTTTCTTATCCCTAGTTTCTCACCATCTGTTTCTATAATAAGATTTCCTAAGACATCTGTCTGAAGAATATCTACGCCACGATAACCGTATTCATTATCCTTGTGGGAAGATATAATTACGGAAACGGGTTTGATAGCTTCCAAAAACGCATCAGTAAGAAGGAATGATATGTCTTGGAAAGAAATTTTAAGGACCGCACTATAATCATTTAGAGAATCATATTTGTTGCTGTTAGGGTAACGGTGGTATGGGTAGCGTTAGGCATATATAGAATTATAAGAGAAAGACCATAGAAGTTAAAGAGGAAAAATAAAAACCCCCATTTAGGGGGTACTATGCCAAAAATCAAATGAAATTATATCGTAGTTCATCCTCTGTAAATATACCTTCAAAGTCTTTCTGCTCAATTAACTTATCGATTTTTTCTGAATCAGTGATGAAACAGCCATTTTCGCATTCTGCAAAAGACTCATATTTGATATGCAGACAATACTTGTCACATTGGGGACAGAAATAACGTCTAATTACTATATCAGGATCATCAAGACCTTTTTGCCATAACGCCATGTTACTCCTCCTTATAGTACAAAGATACTAAACTTATAGTCTTAGTTCATTATACGATTGTTTATATCAAATATCAAAAAGATCTTGTCTCAACATGGATTGTTATACAAATATTGTCGAACGAGTGTTGAAGATCAGCTTGAATACATTCCGAAATTTTCTGATACTCTTTAATGGATAAAGATGGATCGACTTCCAAGTGAAATTCAGCATACCTTTGACTCCCTGACTGACGAGTCTTAAGATTATGATAACCATGGATTTGAATTTGGTCGCTATACTTCTGTAGGATACCAATGATTATAAGTTCTTCCCCCTCTGGCAGCTTAGTGTCCATCAAAGGGTTGAAAGCTTTGCGGCAGAGTTTAAAGGACTCCTTTAGGATAAGAGAGGCTACGAATATAGCTATTAAAGGATCAAGCAGAACAAAACCTGTAATATCTATCAGAATTATCCCAAATCCTACACCTGCTGAGGTATAGACATCTGTTCTAAGATGAAGAGCATCCGCTTCTAGAGCTACAGAGTCCTCTTTTTTTGCCACTTTAAAGAGGTAGGAAGATACGAACCAATTAACTATTGCCGAGAAGAACATCACTGCTATAGCTATCGTCGTCTCATTTAAAGCGTGAGGGTTATTGAGCTTTTTCACAGCCTCTGAAATAATTAACATAGCGGCTATAAGAATTAAAATTCCCTCGACTGTACCGGAGATATTCTCGATTTTACCATGTCCATAAGGGTGTTGTTTATCAGGAGGTTTAGAAGATACAGTTACAGAGAATAAAGCAATAAAAGAGGCGATAAGGTCCATCCCCGAATGAATAGCTTCTGAAATGATACTAACCGAACCGCTAAGAATACCGGCACAGACTTTAAGTATAATGAGTATCGAATTAGAAAATACAGAGATAAGCGCAGCCCTAGTTTTGACATTTTTCATTGTGACACTCCCTAAATCAAATAGAAAACCTGTGAGACATTATGATAGTCCCACAGGTTCTTATTTAACCTGTTGCCCTATAGTAGGGCCCGGCCCCATCTCCCGAAAGAGATCGCCTGCTCTAATAAACACAATATGTGCGATTTAGATAATATGTTAACATATATATCTTCGTAGGGTCAATACTTGATAAGGATAATTCAACTTTTTTGATAGTTAAGAATGATGGAGATGAAACTTTCGACATTTTCAGTTTTTTTGAGTATAGTTTCGTGAAGCATAATTAAATCTGCTTGCAATTCAGATTCTTTATTCAACGGTGTAAGAAGAGCTTTACTTGTGCTTTGGATAGCCAATGTAAAGAAATCTTCACTTAACTTATTGGTTATGAGGAAAAGATAAAGGTAACCATTTTCAAAGTTAGCATAATAACTCATCTTAAAGTCCATAGCATAACCTTCGAACAATTCCCTGAAAAAAGTTACTCTGTACTTGTTCTCATGCAAGATATCATGCGTAATCCTTTCCCACAAAAGGGTGTTATCTTTTGTCAGTTCTATTAGCTTTTGTGTTAATTCATCTACCGGATAACTATTCAAAATAAACTCCCTCCCATATAAGTTTAAGGGATAATTATTAAGTTCCTAATTGTATACTTATTCTTAAATCTGAGATAGTATTCAAAAAAACTTAAATAATTCCCAATAGTTTACTAAGAAAGAAGCGAATATTATTTGTGTATTTGCAGAAAATAGGGATGAGAGATTGGGAAATACCGCAAGGTCAATAACCTTTCTCTAAGGTTGTCCGCCCTGTAGCGGAATAGAGATGCCCGACAGTATTGTCGGGCATCTCTGTTTTTGAAAATAATATCTGCAAGAATTGACTTAAGCATTAATAGCTAATATTTGGTATAATAATATAAAAAGTTTCCAGGAGGAGAGCCATGGTCACCAAAAAGGCTGTTGATGATTTTATCAGACAAAAGAAATGGGCTTTTGTCGGGGTATCCCAGAATAAAAAAAAGTTTGGTCATTTTGCTTATAAGGAGCTTAAGGCTAAAGGATATGAGATTTATCCGATAAACCCTAATCCCAAAAGTATCGAAGGCCATTCGACTTATCCCTCTTTAAGTGAGCTACCTGAGAAAGTTGAGGCGGTTGTGATATCTCTCTCACCATCTAAAACAGCTCAGATAGTTAGGGAAGCACATCTTCAGGGCATCAAACATATCTGGATGCAACAGGGAGCGGAGTCCAAAGAAGCAATCAGCTTTTGCAGAGAGAACGGGATAAACTGTATCCATGGGGAATGTATCCTTATGTTCGCTGACCCTGTAGGTTTTCCACATAATGTGCATCGTTTTATCTGGGAGCTGGTGGGCAAGGTGCCGAAATGATTAACAAAAACAACATATTAAAGGGCTGGTTGGGAAAAATATTTGATAAGAGCAAAAGACAAGGAGATAGAATGATGGAAAAGATTAAAAACATCGATGAGTTTTTAAGCCAGGACATAATTGCAGTGGTAGGAGCATCTACCGATAGGGATAAATTTGGTAATAAAGTTTTTCGTAAACTTCAGGATCAAGGATTGACCGTCTATCCTGTTAATCCTTCTGCCTCTTCTGTGGAAGGGGTAACCGCTTATCCTAGTCTAAAAGATCTACCAGAAAAGGTTGATGGTATCGTTTTAGTAGTACCACCTTCAGTAACTGAAAAGATAGTTCAGGAAGCTTTAGATATGGGAATAGAGCGTATCTGGATGCAACCAGGTGCTGAATCGGAAGAAGCTGTAAAGTTGTGCCAAGAGAAGGGTATCTGTTATATAGCCCGAGAATGTATCATGGTGAAGATGAATACCAGAAACAAATAACAAGAAGACGGCAACTCATGTGGTTGCCGTCTTCTTGTTTTAGAGGGTTATAGTTCAATTTATTAAAAACAATTTAGGTGTTATTTAAATAGCAATTTCTCTATTTAATTGTATATTGCTAAAACAAAATGTAAACCTATGATATTGCATATAAACAGTAATGTCACTAGGATTTTGTTTCCAAATTATTAAATAACGCAACTCAACCTTTAAGAAACAGAAAAATTTAATGATGAGCACAAAGCTTAATAAATATAATTAACCTTTTTCATTGATACC
>JAGXFZ010000003.1 GCA_024637055.1 Gracilibacter sp.
ACCCTAACCTCCCCCCAAATTCGATACTCGATGTTCGATATTTGATATTCGAAGAAGCTTTATTTAAGTTTTGCCACATACAAACTACGATTTTAATACCCTTATGTAACCAGTACCGCAGCATGCACGACAGCGGAGCATGAGCCCAACACCCCAAATGCTATCCAAGCTACACCGTAGCGTGCACGACAAGCGGAGCACGGATGCGGAGCGCGGCAGTTAGCGACAGGAGGTCGCTATTGCCGAAAAGTGCATGCTACGGTGTAGCTCCCACTAGCATCAACCTACTTATTGCCGAATAGCGCTTGCTGCGGTGCAGCTCTCACCTAAGGGTTGATGCTACTAATCCGTAAAGATGTGCCCGCTACGATGCAGCAACCAACACAGAAAAGCCGTTGAATTAGTACATATAAGTCAACAGCTTTTCTCTAATAAATAATATTTATTATTCTCCCTTGGAGACCATTTCTTTGCCCTTGTAAAAACCACAGCTCGCACAAATAGTATGCTGAAGATTCTTCTTATGACATTGGGGGCATTCCACAAGATTAGGAGCGGTTAGTTTCCACATCGCCCTACGTTTGCGGACTCTTGATTTAGATTGTCTATTTTGATGAACACCCATCGATTTACACCCCCTTATTCCACTTAGATAGTCTTTCCATACGAGGATCAATGTCCACGCTGGTACAGTCACATTCAGTATTGTTACGGTCAACACCACATTTAGAACATAAGCCTTTACAATCTGGAGAACAAATGAATCTCATTGGAAGCTGAAGGAGAAGATGCTCGAGAATTCTTTCATCGATAGAAAACTCGTCTTTCTCAAAAATAAGCGCTGTTCCTTCTTCGTCTAAAGACGAGTGCTCAGCTGGAATCCATTCATCTTCAAATTTAAAATCCAAATTATAAGGAAATTCTTTAAGGCAACGGGAGCAGTTAACAGCAATTATAGTATTAGCTTGACCGTTAACGAGTAGTGATTTTCCGGTATTGATAAGATCAATTTGAACATTAAGTGGTGTCTGAAAAACCAGCTTTTCTTTGCCCATCTCTATTGGAGTGGGAATCTCGCTAAACTGGAATCTTTCCGTGCTTCCCTCAGATTTTCTAAGTTGGGCTACATTAATTTTCACCAGTAATCACCTCAATATGCAACAACTGTTATTATAGTTATCTCAATTTTTTTTGTCAAGAAAGTATTTTTAAGATCCATAAATAGTCTGAATACACCGCACCATATTCCCTGTTTTATATTTAAATCTTAATTTAAAGTTGGCTGACTATTTCCTTGGTATCAAGAGCTATCATTAGCTCTTCATCAGTAGGAATAACAAGCACCCTACATTTTGCACCCCACATGGATATGTCAACTTCTTCGCCCCTAGCAGCTTGGTTCTTCTCATCGTCTATACTAACTCCCAGATAACTAAGAGTATTACAGATATTTTTTCTCATCTCTGGGGAATTCTCTCCTAGTCCGGCAGTGAAGATAATTGCATCAACTCCGTCAAGAGCAGCTGAATAAGCGCCAACATATTTTTTTACATCGTGAACAAAAACATCTAAAGCTAACTGGGCTCGATAATTACCTTCTTCAGCAGCTTTCTGCAAATCTCTAAAATCGCTACTTACTCCGGAAAGCCCTAATACGCCACATTTTTTATTCAGGAAATCATTGATCTGCTCACCAGATAGGTTCTCTTTTTTCATTATAAAGGAAACTATAGTAGGATCTAAGTCACCTGATCTAGTTCCCATCATAAGACCTTCTAGGGGGGTAAAGCCCATAGACGTCTCAATAGATTTGCCATGTTTTATAGCTGCAAGTGAGGAACCATTCCCTAAGTGGCAACTTATAAGTCTGAGTTTTTCAATCCTTTTACCCAGCATTGCGGCAGCTCTCTGGCTCACATATTTATGAGATGTGCCATGAAACCCATATCTACGAATCTTATATTTCTCATATAATTCATATGGAATACCGTAGAGGTATGCCTCTGGAGGCATAGTCTGATGAAACGCAGTATCAAAGACAGCAACCTGCCTAATCCCAGGCATCATTCTTTCACATGCTTCAATACCCGCTAAGTTAGCAGGATTGTGTAATGGTCCAAGTTCAATACAGTCTTCGATTGCTTGTTTAACCTCATCATCAATCAGTACAGACCCCGATACTTTCTCTCCACCATGTAAGACTCTGTGTCCTACCGCATCGATTTCTGATAAAGATTTCACCACACCATAATCTGGGTCAACAACTGTTTCCAGAACTAGCTTTATGGCAGCCGCGTGATTAGGAAGTTCAGCAACGATTACTTCCTTTTCACCATCTTTAGGCTTATGAGTAAGCAAAGCCCCTGGTAGACCAATCCTTTCCACCAAGCCTTTAGCAATACGGTTATTGTTATCCATGTCCATAAGCTGATACTTAAGTGATGAACTTCCACAATTAATTACGAGAACCTTCATTGGCGACAACTCCTTTTATACTCTCTTCCACTCATTATCAGATTTAGTCTGATTCTTTCTAAGTGTCGCTTTCTCTATTCTACCTTTGAAGTCCTCATATTATCTTACCCTTTTTATTCATATCTATTTGTTATTTATATATATTGAGTCTACCATACTTTGTTAGAATTTAAAACACAGCTGATTAATATAGTATCTTCTTTGAAGAATGTAGACTTGCTTATCCTCATATAAATTAACATTGTGGCCTTAATATAATAACAAGGCTGGTGATAACATCATGACCTTTCTGAGGATACTACCTTTCTTGCTCTTAACCGTCGGCATGTTCTATTATCCCCAAGAAGTACTCTCTTCAGCCACAACAGGTTTAACGCTTTGGGCCAGTTATATTCTACCAGCTCTATTCCCTTTCTTTGTAATCTCAGACATTCTTATGAAACAGGGATTCGTCCACTTCCTAGGAGTACTATTGGAACCGTTAATGCGTCCAATCTTCCGACTACCTGGGAAAGCTTCTTTTGTTCTGGCTATGACCCATACTTCCGGGATTCCCATAGGGGCTATACTTACCTGCAAGATGCGAAAAGATGGCGAATTAACAAGAGCCGAAGGCGAACGTTTATTGGCATTCAGCAGTAATCCTAGCCCTGGTTTCATGTTCGGCGCCGTTGCTTCAGGAATGCTAGCTAATCCTGCTTTAGGAATTATTATAGTTGGCTCAATCTATATCTCTAATCTTATAGTAGGACTCATCTTCCGTTTCTATGGTGATTCTCCCTCTGTTCCTCCAAGGCAAAAGATATCATTACGCAGGGCTTGGAGAGAGTTAGAAATAGCTCAGCAAAAAAACAAGAAACCCCTAGGCGAATTAATTGCTGAATCGGTCCGTGAGAGCACTTCAACTATACTATTGGTTGGTGGCTTCATCGTCTTTTTCTCGGTTATAACCGAGATGCTCACAGTGGTTAACATTACGCATTATTTAGCAGGATTAACTAACATTTTGAGCGACGGTATGCTTAGTCCAGCCGGAGGTGTAGCTTTAATCAATGGCCTTATTGAGACTTCTTTAGGTTGTAAAGCTGCAGTCACCGCATTCTCAACCTTAAATATCCAAGTCGGAGTACTGGCCTTTATTTTGGGTTGGGGAGGGTTATCGGTCTTTGCCCAAGTAGCCAGCTTTACCGCTTCTACCGACCTTCGTTTTCTTCCCTTTTTTCTAGGCAGAGTACTTCATGGTATCCTAGCCCTTATAGTTAGTCAGATTATCCTACTATACAGTGAAATCCCTACCGCGAACATCCCTGATCCTTTAACAGCAGGAAGTCACATTTGGTTAGTCTCCCTAAGGTGGAGTTTCCTCTATTTCCTAGGAATAATAACACTTCTTATTTTAGTAGGTTTGTTCTTAAGACTACGAAAGAGGTATTTATAAATCACTCTTTCTCCATACCTGACTGAACTTTTTCATCCCAACGAGCTAAGGAATTTAGTTCTTCTCTACTTTCTTTAATAGCCTTATAAGATTCCTCTATCTTATTTTCTAAATCATTAAGTAAATCATCCGAATATTTTAGTGCTCCCAGCTTAACCTCCCGAGAGTACTGTTGGGCCTTGCGAACTATCTCTTCAGCATAAACTCTAGATTGGCTGACAACTTCATTTTCCTGTAACAATTGTTCTGCTTGCTTTTGAGCACGATCTACAATTCTTTGTCCTTCACTACGGGCATCTTCTATAAAGTGGTCTTTTTCTGCCAATATAAGGTTTGCTTGTCTGATTTCTTCTGGCAACACGGAGCGAATACCATCAATGATTTCCAGGACACTATCTTCATCTACCATTACCTTACCCGTTAAAGGAACCTTAGTACCTCTATCCAGTATTTCCTCCAAGTGTTCTAACAATGTAAATAAGCGGTTTTCCAAGAATCACACCTCCTCTTGCTGTTCTCTTTGCTGTATAAACCATACTTTTGTATCTCCATACTGCTTTGTGAACCTAACTTCTAAGAAACCCAGATCCTCTGTAATCTCTTCATCAGAAGCGGTTTCTATTATCATTACTCCATCAGGGTTTAGTATGATGATTCCCTTTATTAAGGCCAAGACCCTATCTGTTAATCCCTGTCGATAAGGAGGATCAATAAATATTAGGTCATACCTTTCAAGTAAGGGTTGCTTCAGAAAACTGAAGGCATCCATATTATATATACGTACTTTCTCTTGAACTCCAAGCATCTGAGTATTGTCTTTAACTATTTCCCAAGCTTTTCTATCCTTTTCTACAAGAACAGCTTCGGTAGCACCTCTAGATAATGCTTCAAGAGACAGGCTACCCGTTCCGGCAAATAGATCAAGAACTTTACAATCTATAACCTTATTACCAATTATATTGAAGATGGCACCTTTAACCTTATCTGAAGTAGGTCGAGTTAAATTCCCCTTCAGAGTTTTTAGGCGGCGACCTTTGCTGTCTCCAGAAATAATCCGCATTTTATTTTCTCCAGCAAGCAACTAGGAATCCTGGGTTTCCTTTAGCCTTATCTTCCAGTTCCATTGCTTCTTCATAAGAGACTGTTTCAGGAGAGAAGAATAATACCTTTCTTATCTCCGGTTCATCCCCCAAATTCCAGCCCCTAATTTCTTCCTCGGTGAAGAAATGGGAATTATGAAATACCGACCCTGGATCTTGACTAGCAAACTGACGGTAGGTTACACTCCAAGCGCTGTTATCAGCAATCATTCCGGTCACAAGGCATCCTCCAGGGTTAAGCTTTTGATAAAGAGATTCCAAGACTTCTTGGGGTTCTGGTATGAATTCCAAGGCAGTCATTGAGAATATCCCATCATAAGTATCCAAGTTGTCAAGCTTTTCTGTAATATCACCAAGAATCCACTTTACCTCTTTGCCTATGGATTGAACCTTAGTCTGTGCCAGTTTCATCATCTCAGAGGAAATATCCAAAGCGGTGACCTTATAATTTTTAGCTGCCATTCTTACTGTGTATAGACCTGTGCCGCAGCCGATTTCCAATATTGTATTACCTCTAGGTTTAAATAATTCCTCAAACGCTCTTCGTTCCACATAATCTACTGCCTTGCCTAGAGGGCTCTCGTACCATTTATCATATTGGTCTGCGACATTATCAAAGATTGGTTTCGTCATATACCCTCCTGCTTAAACAATACCGTTTAACATTATTATCAATAAATAGTCCATATATTATTACAACTTGATTATACAATTATCCGCTTTTTTTTGATACTCTTCTGAAATTATTATAAGTGGGTGTCTTAAACTTAAGTATATCATTACGTAGCATTGTAATGAAAGCCATTCTATGAATATCTCGATTGCGATTCTAACATACTATTAACAAATTATTGGTTCAGATGGTTCTTCATCCCACCTGACCCTTACTCAGAATTCCCCTTTTCTCGTATTACTACTGGCTAACGGCCAGTTCTTTTTCAATAACAACTTATGTAAGGAGTGATCTAAGTGATTAGCAAATCAAAAGTCTATAATAAAATGAATATTTATCTTGACCTCGCCGTGGAAGCCCATGATTTGTTACGTGGAGATTCAGGCCAAGAAGTATCCGGTGTGATAATGGAAAAGGAAGACTTGTCGGATGTCACAGTAACCACAATTACAATTACCAACAAACAAGGTGAAAAAGAACTAGGACGTCCTCAAGGCAATTACCTAACAATTGAGGCACCAGAAATCAAATATAACAGTTATCTAGAACATAAGAACGTCGCTGAGGTTCTTGCTGGACAATTGCAAAAGCTATTTGAATTCAAAGAAGAATCCAGCATTTTAGTAGTAGGGTTGGGAAACTGGCAAGCAACCCCTGATTCTCTTGGTCCAAAGGTTGTGGATAAAATTATGGTTACACGTCATCTTTTCCATTATACACCTGATGAGATGAAAGGGAATATGCGGAAAGTCTCAGCCATTTCTCCTGGGGTCCTAGGAATAACGGGTATAGAGACAGCAGAAGTCATCCGAGGTTTAGTAGAACATATAAAACCGGATTATGTTATTGCTATAGATGCTTTAGCTGCAGGAGCTCTAGAAAGGATAGGTACAACTATCCAGATAGCAGATACAGGTATAAGTCCAGGCTCAGGGATCGGTAACCATCGTAAAGGTCTTAACCAGGAGACTCTAGGTTGCAAGGTAATTGCCATAGGTGTACCTACTGTAGTCAATGCTGCTGTGATTGCACATAAAACCGTCGAAGAATTATTTGGTCAAATAGAATCCGAGCCGTCCCTGTCTCAAATGTACAGTGAGGAAAATGAGGAGGTACTAATGGGAGTATTAAGTAGAGCTCTTTCTCCTTTCCAAGATAGTCTGATGGTAACCCCTAAGGATGTGGACGACCTAATAGAAAGAAGCTCCAAAATCATAGCCAATGCTTTAAACATCTGTATCCATCCTGGAATAAATATAGACAATTCCGATACTTACCTTCAATAGTTGCACATAGTCAATTTAATCATATTATTATGGTATAATAATATGATTAATATTTTAGTCTTTCATCTGCTACTTATGGGAGGAAAACATGTCTAAAGAGATTAACACAGACTTATTATTTCATAGTTTACCAACCACGGAAACTTTAGAAGCTCTTAATACTACCTCTTCTGGGATTTCTAACGAAGAATTCCAATCTAGGTTATCGCACTTTGGAGGTAACGAATTACAAGAAGATAAGCCACGAACTATATTCAGTATGTTTATTGAACAGTTTAAGAATCTGATGGTTATCATCCTGATGGTTGCAGCGGTCATTTCAGGTTTACTTGGAGAGCTAGCCGATACCTTTATTATTATGATAGTGGTAATACTCAATGCTGTCTTAGGGGTTTTTCAGGAGAGTAAAGCTGAAAAAGCACTGGCTGCGCTGAAAATGATGTCTTCTCCATATTCCAAAGTACAAAGAGACGGAATCGTAGAATTAGTCAAGTCATCAGAAATAGTTCCCGGAGACCTTGTTCTGCTGGAAGCAGGAGATTATGTTCCTGCTGATATGAGACTAATAGAAACTTTTAATCTTAAAGTTGAAGAAGCAGCTCTAACAGGAGAATCCGTCCCTGTCGACAAAAATACTGAATCAATTGCCGAAACTGATATCGTTATTGGCGACAGGATTAATATGGCCTATCTGGGAAGCAGTATAACCTATGGACGTGGAAACGGAATTGTCACGGCCACAGGGATGTCGACAGAAGTAGGCAAAATTGCTGGTTATATAAGTAAAGAAACAATAGAACAGACACCCCTGCAGAAAAAGCTTACCGAAATGAGTAAATTCTTGACCATAGGAATAGTTATTATCTGTATTGTTATTTTTACAGTAGGTATCCTGCAAGGAAATGATTATTTTGAGATGTTCTTGACTGCTGTCAGCTTGGCTGTTGCTGCTATACCAGAAGGTTTACCGGCAGTGGTTACCATTGTTCTCGCCTTAGGTGTTCAACGGATGGCTAAGCGAAACGCCATAATCCGTAGACTACCTGCAGTAGAGACTCTTGGTAGCACAGAGATCATTTGTTCTGATAAAACTGGTACCCTCACCCAGAATAAGATGACAGTGAAACAAGTCTATCTTAACGATTCACTTATTCCTGAGCAGGAGTTCAGTCCTGAAGCAACGGGCGCCAAGGAACTCTTAGGTATTATGGTTCTTTGCAACGACTCCAAGACTACTGAGTCCGAGAAAGGCCTCGAGTCCATAGGCGATCCAACCGAGACTGCACTTGTTCATTTCGCGTGGGATAAAGGCCTTACCAAAGAAAACTTAGATAGTAAACACCCTCGCCTCGGGGAAATACCATTCGACTCCGAAAGAAAACTAATGACTACCATCAATAAATTCGAAGATAAATCTATGGTTATGACTAAAGGAGCAGTCGACGTACTCTTAGATAGATGTTCCGGTATCTTTAGAGACGGACAAATTCATGATTTTTCTTCTGAAGATAGGTTAGGTATTGAGGCAGCGAATACCGAAATGGCTGGTAACGCGCTGCGAGTATTAGGAGTCGCCTATAAGGATTTGGAGGGTCAGCCATCTAAGATTTCACCTTCAGAAACAGAGAAAGACCTTGTGTTTGTAGGGTTGGTCGGTATGATTGATCCTCCACGGGAAGAAGCTAAAGAGGCTGTCCGAATCTGTATTCAAGCAGGGATAAGACCGATTATGATAACAGGAGATCATAAGGTTACCGCTACCGCTATTGCTCTTGAATTGAATATAATTCAAGATGAGACCCAAGTTATCACAGGCAGTGAACTTGATAAGATACCAGAAAAAGACTTCGAGAAAGCAGTAATGAAGTATTCTGTTTATGCCCGTGTCGCACCTGAACATAAAGTAAGAATAGTCAAGGCTTGGAAAAAGATGGGCAAAGTGGTTGCCATGACAGGTGACGGAGTCAATGATGCCCCTGCCTTAAAGGCTGCCGATATCGGAGTAGGAATGGGTATAACAGGCACCGATGTAGCTAAAGGCGTATCGGATATGGTGCTATCAGATGATAATTTTGCCACCATCGTGCTTGCTGTAGAAGAAGGTAGGATGATTTATACCAACATCCGTAAGAGCGTTCAATTCTTACTTTCTGCCAACATGAGTGAGGTAACCGTCCTTTTCATTGCCACTATGCTTAATTGGAAAATCCTCTTCCCTATTCATATACTTTGGATTAACCTAGTTACCGATACTTTTCCTGCTTTAGCTCTTGGGCTAGAGAAGCCCGGTAAAGATATAATGTCTCAAAAACCACGCAGTAGTACCCAAGGTTTTTTTGCTGGAGGAATGTTGTCGAGTATCCTTTATCAAGGTTTCCTAATAGGAACCATCGTTCTGGGAGTATTCTACTTAGCTGGACAAAGGTATCCCGAAAGCTCAGCAGTCCATATAACTATGGCTTTTGCTACTCTCGGGCTTATCCAATTAGCTCATGCTTTTAATGTTAGGGCAAGAAAAGATTCCCTCTTCACTATAGGATTCTTTACAAATCCTTATATGATAGGGGCTGTAGTTTTTTCGGTCTTCTTGCAAGTATCTGTCATAACCTTCCCGTTTCTCAATAAGATGTTCAGAGTCGTGCCTTTGAATATGGAACAATGGTTGATAGTAATAGGTGCTTCCTTGCTTATTATCCCGCTCGTTGAAGTTATAAAGCTTTTCTTGAGGCTGCTTCACAAAAAAGAGGAATAACTTCTATTTTAGCCTCTGTTTATATGTTGAGTTCACTTGCTGATTTCGCCAATGTGCTAAGAGCAATCATTGTTATACCTTCAATTCTTTCTCAAAAACTTCCCAACCAACTCTATCTAAGGTATTTCTGAATCTTTCAGACTTTTTGCCGTATTTTTGGAAAAACTCTAAAGTCTTATCGATCACCTTAAAAATCTGTTCCTTAGAAGAAACTAGAGGAAACAGTTCTTCTCCAATTGCTATTCTATTGCCGAATAACCCGCCGAAAGAGATAATAAACCCATTTTCTCCATTCCAAGCCTGAACGGGGCAAGACTTGACACATTTACCACAGTTATTACACTTTCCTTCATCCAATGTAACCTCTTGATTATTTTTTTGGACTTTAATCGCCTGAATGGGACAAATTGCTTCGCAAAGCCTGCAATAGTTGCAGGCTTTGCGAAGCCAGAGAGGCTTAACCCCACCTTTAATTCCTAAATCATTTTCTTCAGCTTTTAAGCAGTTGTTCTTACAACCTGTTACCCCAATTTTAAATTTATGAGGAAGTTCCTTGGCAAAGTATCTGTCATCCAATTCCTTTGCCAGAGAAGTTGTGTCAATCAGGCCACTGGGGCAGATATTCCCCCCCTGGCAAGCTGTAATCGTTCTGACTCTCGGCCCGCTGGCCCCAGGCTGTAACCCAACCTTGTTCAGTTCTTTTTTCACGATCTCGACGTCCGTAGGTTTGATGAACGGTATTTCTATACCCTGCCTAGAAGTCATATGAATATACCCGTTCCCATATTTTTGAGCAATCTCCGTTACCTTTTGGAGTTGATTGGCTTGAATCTGACCCCCTACAATTCTAAGTCGCAGAGAGAAACAGTCTTTCTGTATTTGCCGCATAAAGCCACCCTTTATTAATTCTTTATAATCAACTTCTGCCATTATTAATCCTCCTAAATAATAATTTTCTCTACGACATCTACCACATCTCTTTGTATCTTAAAGCTCTTCAATATCAGATGCTTATCTAGGTAATGATAAAATTGAACTCTCTTCTTACAGATAATAATCCAAAATAACTTCCTGTTTCTTTAAGACGGCACAGATGGCATTCGCAGCCCCTTCTTTTCCAATAACTACATCAGCTTGGAATGTGTTGAAAGAAGAATCCCCTATATTAATAAACACGATATCATTGGGGTGGTTTAGTAGCTTCAGTTTCTGCGCCTCGTAATCATCCAGATTAAATACCGAGGTGATGAAAATCTGTCCTGAATCTGTAAATATTCTTGCCAATTCCCCTATTTGCCTGATGTGTTCATCCCTACCCTGATGATCAGATACCGTTTGAGAAGCAAGCCCATAGAAAAGACTAGATACTCCAAGATAATAGGCCTTGTATTTCATTTGAAAAAGTTTCTTTTCCAATTCTCTTCCAATATCTTGGATTAACTTGTCATTCCCTTCACTACCGGAAGTAATGACAATAAACTTAGCTTTATGCCCATAGATGGTCTCTCTCAAAGAAGAAGGTATCAAGCCTCTCTCCCAGAGAAATTCTCTGTCCATGATATGCTCTAGCAGAGTGTTGCTGGAGTCGGCTACCCCTTCCAAGATAATACCTCCTCCAGCTATTTCATAATTATCGACGATAACAAACCTTCCGTTCAGTTCGATTTCGGATATAGAATCGAAGGCGATGGGTTTAACGGTCTCAAAAATACATTCTGCTACATCATGCCTTTCCACTTGATCCTTAAATGTATCGATATTCAATTCCGCAGCATCGATAATATTTATGATTTCTACCAGTTTTACCCCTATTCTCATCGTCCCGATTTTAAGTTTATAGCTTTTACCCTTTATCAAGGGTGCTTTGCCCACCCAGAAAACATTGGCCCTGAAACGGGAACTCAATATTGGGTGCTTTTCGCCTGCCTTGACCAATATTTCTCCGGGCTTAATATAAATCTGAGTTTCTAACGTCATACCTATCGCTTCTTCGGCATAAGCAGTGTCTCGAGGACTAATATTAAAACCCTCAATACTTTTTATGGTGCTTCTTTTATTGGACGGAAGAAAGATAACCTCGTCTCCTTTGCTGATATTGCCGCTTAAAACTGTTCCGGCTACTATTCTCCGGCCATCACCTTCCCCGGTAAACTTATAAATGTCCTGAACAGGCATGCGGAAAGGAAGGTCTTCATCCTCTTTTCTGTTGACCAGTTCATCCAATTGTTTCAAGACAGTGGGTCCGTCATTCCATAAAGTATAAGGGGATTTGACGGCAATATTATCTCCATTAAAGGCACTAATCGGTATGAAGCTAACGGGATTAATATTTATTTTATCAAGAAATTCACGGAATTCAGTTTGAATAGCCTGGAACACTTTCTCATCAAAGTCTACAAGATCCATTTTGTTCACCAAGACAACCACCTGACGGATTCCGAGCATTGAAACAATATGTCCATGCCTCTTGCTATTCTCTTGGATACCTTCTTTAGCATCTATAACCAGTAGAGCCGCTTCAGCTCTGGAGGCACCCGTCACCATATTCTTTAAGAATTCGATGTGTCCCGGGGCATCGATAATGATGTAATTCCTTTGACTTGTTTTAAAAAAACACCTAGCTGTATCTATGGTAATTCCCTGCGCCTGCTCGTCTTTTAAGGCATCGAGTAAGAACGCATATTCAAAGGGCCTGGAATTTTTCCTACAGTATTCTTTAACCGACTCCAGCTTCCCCTCAGGAAGGGAACCGGTATCGGCTAGCAATCTGCCGATAACTGTACTTTTACCATGATCCACATGCCCTACGATAACAATATTCATCTGTTCTCTATTTTCCATTTACATATACCCGTCCCTTCTCAACGTTTCCAGTCCTCCGCCATCATCTTTGTCTTGAGCACGGCCCGACCTCTCCGCGATGTTGGCGAACTTCCCGCTCTTCAGCTCTTCGATAATTTCATTTACATTCTTGGCAGTGGAATCGACTGGTAAAGTACATGGATAACATCCCAAGGACCTATAGCGCTTGCCATTACCCTGGTCAAAATAAAGGGAAGTAACAGGTATCTTCTCTCTTTCGATATATTCCCAGATATTCAATTCAGTCCAATCCAAGAGAGGATGAATCCGAAGATGGGTGCCGGGCGCAAACTCGGTTTTGAACTGGTTCCAAAATTCAGGTGGTTGATCCCCAACATCCCAGTCGTTTTCCTTATCCCTCGGGGAGAAGTACCTCTCTTTGGAGCGACTTCCCTCTTCATCTGCCCTTACTCCTACGATGACCCCCGTGTACTTTTCCTTGTTGGGGTCAATACCATATTTTCCGGTGTTGAGATCCATGATATAACGGGTCCATTTACCTGAAAGGGTGTTTTTCAAAGCTTCCGTCTTCAGTGCCTGGCAGCAGCTTATTCTATCTACCTTCCCATCCGGGAATGTTTTTTTGTGTTTTAAAGCCTCACTATTCTCACCATAGATCATGGTCAGCTTCCATTTCATTGCCAGTTTATCTCTATACTCGATCATCTCCGGTATTTTGTGGTGGGTATCGATGTGGACTAACGGTATGGGTACATGCCCGAAAAATGCTTTTCTTGCCAACCACAAGAGTACTGTACTGTCCTTTCCTATAGACCAGAGCATACAAATATTTTTGAATTCCCTATAAGCTTCCCTTAAGATATAGACACTTTGTGCTTCTAGCTTATCTAAATGATTCATCGTTTTCTCTTCTCCTTATTCCTATTTCAACGCTTTACAGGATGTAATCCGCATTCCTTATTAGCCGGACTTTCCCACCACCATCTTCCGCTGCGTACATCTTCTTTGGGTTTAACGGCCCTGGTGCAGGGCTCACAGCCAATACTGCGGAAACCATTAGTATAGAGGTCACTGTAAGGGACGTTTTCCCTCTTGATATACTCCCAAACCTGTTCTTCACTCCAATGAGCAATAGGGTTGATTTTATAAATACCATGCTGGTCGTCCCATTCCAAAAAATCTAATTCCTTTCGGGTTGGAGACTGTTCCCTTCTCAAGCCGCAGATCCAGGCAGCTGTTGTACTCAAAGCCCTTTGCAATGGTTTTACTTTTCTTAGTTCACAGCATCTTTTTCTATGTTCTATACTGTCATAAAAGAGATTGGGACCAAACTTGGAAACCATTTCTTCGATATCCTTATTTTCAGGCGCATAAACCTCATAGTTGAATCCATAATTCCGCATGGTCTTGGCCATGAGTTCATAAGTCTTTGGGAAATGCCTACCCGTATCGATAAAGAAAACTCTTGCCTTGGAATCAATTTTAAGCAACATATCGGTAAGAACCTGGTCTTCTATTGAAAGACTTGAAGCAAGGATAACATTTGAGATACCCAATTCTTTGGTAATGTATCGAATCACTTCTTCCGGACTTTCTTTTGCAAACTTTTCATTTAGCATTTCAAGATCTAGTTTAGTCATCACTATTTCCTCCTACTGGTTTCAATCGCATCTTATAAATTAAATTCATTACTGACAAACCAATTAAATAGAATAATCTTCTGGTATAAACACTTTAAAATCTCTGGGTCTGAAATAAACTTTCTGTTTTTCTTGGAGACTAAGAGTCCTGTAAACCTCCCTACTGATCTCGGCTTCGACATAACCTCCGCTATCTGACCTCTTCAATTCAAGGTTGACAATCGGACCAACTGCCCTGATAAAAATTACCTCTGCCTCAATAAAATCTTCTCCTACTGCTTCCAAACTTATCTCTATATCGTGAGGGCGTATATAGCTGATGATATTCTTATTATGGGTCCCAACATTTTTAGGTACATCAAGCCTTAACGTCCCAATCTCCACTTTCCCGTTATGCACTCTTCCATGAAACAAGTTAACATTGCCAAGAAAGTTATACACGAAAGGGTTTATCGGATTGTCATATACTTCTTCGGGACTGCCTATTTGTTCTATCTTGCCTTGATTTAAGATCACAATTTTGTCTGCTACATCGAGTGCTTCTTCCTGATCATGCGTTACAAATACACTGGTGATTGGATGTTCGTCATGAAGCTTCCGAAGCCAACGACGAAGGTCTTTTCTAACCTTGGCATCCAATGCCCCGAATGGTTCATCCAATAATAAAACCCTGGGCTCAACAGCTAATGCCCTAGCAAGCGCGATTCTCTGACGCTGTCCACCTGAGAGCTGTGCTGGATAACGTCTGGCAAGTTCCTTCATTTTAACCAGTGACAAAAGTTCATTTACTTTTTCATTAATCGCTTCCTTACTGGGTCTTAGCTTCGATGGTCTAACCTTTAATCCGAATGCTATATTCTCAAAAACTGTCATATGCTTGAAAAGCGCATAATGCTGGAAGACAAATCCAACCTTTCTGTCTTGGGTACTTTTTTCCGTATTATCTTCACCATCAAAAATAATGCTCCCCTCATCGGAGTATTCAAGCCCGGCAATAATTCTTAAGAGGGTTGTTTTGCCTGAACCGGATGGTCCTAATAAAGCTACTAATTCGCCTGTATTAATCTTTAAATTGATATTGTCCAAAGCTTTAAAAGAATTAAAGGTTTTATTAACATTTCTAATCTCGATACTCATGACTTGCCTCCATGTAGCTCAAATTAAACGCTTATTGAGAGAAGTTTTTCTTTATATTCCAGTCTGCGATATTCTTGATAATCACATTGATTATGGCAATGATTGTCAAAAGAGAGGCCACCGCGAAGGCAGCAGAAAACTGATATTCGTTGTAGAGAATTTCCACATGGAGCGGAACCGTATTGGTCAAGCCCCTTATATTTCCGGATACAACTGAGACTGCTCCGAATTCTCCGGCTGCCCTTGCCGCTGTTAGGATAACACCATATAATAAGGCCCATTTTATATTCGGCAGGGTAATCAACATGAACGTTTTCCAACCACTAGCTCCTAAAGTAAGCGCTGCCTCCTCTTCTGCAGTTCCCTGAGCTTCCATCAAAGGAATCAGTTCTCTCGCTACGAAAGGCAGGGTTACAAACACTGTCACTAAGATAATACCAGCGGGAGCAAAGAGAATTTTTATTCCTAAGGCGTTTAATTGCGTAGCCAGAAGACCATGGGTCGTACTGAAAAGCAATACGAAAATCAAGCCGGCGACAATCGGGGATATGGCAAAAGGTAAATCAATGAAAGTGACTAATAGATTCTTACCTCTAAACTTGAATTTAGCTATGGCCCAAGCTACTGTAAGGCCAAATATCGTATTTATCACAACAGCAAACCCCATGGTGATTAAGGTAAGCTTTATAGCCTTCCAGGCCATAGGGTCGGTGATAGAAGCAATATATACATTCACTCCCTGCTCAAAGGCCTTAATGAATACTGATATAAGTGGAATGATAAGGATCAATACAAAAAAAACTAGGGTTACGGCAATCAGAATAAACTGCACAGCTTTCGGTTCTTGTCGTATATTGTTGTGGTTTTTGTTCGTTAACTTATGCTGCTTGGATATATATCCAGCCATTACGTCCCCTCCAAATGCACTATGAGTTCTTTATATTAGTTGGGCTTGTCTCTGTCTCCAGCCCACCATTGGATAATATTGATAAACAATAGCATAGTAAAAGATATAACCATCATGACGGCAGCTATTGCCGTAGCACCGGCATAATCATATTGTTCAAGTTTGGTACTGATTAACAAAGGCGTTATCTCTGTAAACATCGGCATATTGCCTGATATAAAAACAACCGATCCGTATTCTCCTAGAGATCGGGCAAAAGCCAGGGCAAAACCGGTTATGATTGCCGGGAGAAGAGTAGGTATGATTATTTTGTAAAAAGTTTGGAATCTCGATGCCCCTAGACATATGGCAGCTTCTTCAACCTCAATGTCCATGCTTTCTAAGACCGGCTGAACCGTTCTTACTACAAAAGGAAAACTAATGAATATTAAGGCTATGATTATCCCCAACGGAGTATAGGATACTTTAATTCCCAACGGGACAAGTAACTTGCCGATCCAGCCGTTTTCTGCATAGAGGGTGGTAAGAGAGATTCCTGCCACCGCAGTAGGAAGGGCGAATGGCAAATCGATTAAGCCATCGATGATTTTCCGGCCAGGGAAAGAATATCTTACGAGAACCCACGCAAAAAGCACACCGAAGACAACATTGACGGCCGCTGCTAGGAAAGAAGTTGTAAAGGATACTTTCAAAGAAGCCAGTACTCTTTCTGAAGAAACTATGTCCCAGAATTGCTTCCATCCCATCTTTGAGCTATTAAAAAAGACCATGGAAACAGGGATGAAAACCATTAAGCTAAGGTATAAAAGCGAAAATCCCATTGTAATTCCAAAACCAGGTATGACGCTTTGTTGTTTTATTTTAAGTGGTTTATCTGTCAATTTCATGAATTTACCTTTATCCATCTTATTTGTTTAGAAGAATCTGGTCGAAAATTGCACCGTCACTAAAATGTTCTTTTTGGGCCTTTGTCCACCCGCCAAACATTTCGTCAATCGTAAAAAGTTGTAGCTGGGTAAATTGTGAAGTATACTTATTAGCTATATCCTCATTTCTGGGTCTATAGAAATGCTTAGCTGCTATTTCCTGGCCTTGTTCACTATAAAGATATTCCAGATAAGCTTGAGCAACCTGTCGTGTATCCTTCCTATCAACAACCGAATCGACTATAGCTACAGGCGGCTCAGCTAAAATACTGATTGAAGGAACAACCATTTCAAAATTAGCTTTATTTCTAAGTTCCTTTGTGGCAAGAAACGCTTCATTTTCCCAAGAGATAAAGACATCTCCAAGACCCCGTTCCACAAATGTGGTTAAAGAACCGCGGGCGCCTGAATCAAGTATAGGCACATTTTTATAAATGGCTTGCACAAATTCTCTGGCTTTTTCGGCATCATAATCATTCATTTGGAGTGCATAACCCCAGGCCGCTAGGTAATTCCAACGAGCACCGCCAGAAATCTTTGGATTTGGAGTAATGACCGATACTCCCGGTTTAGCTAAATCATCCCAGTCTAATATGTTTTTTGGGTTTCCCTTCCTGACAAGGAAAACTA
>JAGXFZ010000055.1 GCA_024637055.1 Gracilibacter sp.
GAACGGATTTTCTCGTCGGATAAGATGATAGGCATCAATATATTTCCCCTCTGAAATCAAGCCCATATATCCAGGGACATTGATTCCTGCAGGGCAAGCATTCTCACAAGGAGATCCAACTAGGTCAGCACATGCTCCGGCACGACAGTATTTATTCTGAATATGCTCTTCGTATTCCTCACGAAAATACTGGATCGTGCTCACAACCGGATTGGCAGTATTTTCTCCAAAGCTACACATTGATGATAGTTGAATGGATTCACTCAGTTCTTCGAGGAGTTCGATATCACCTGTTTGTCCTTCACCCATAGTGATACGCTCAAGAATTTCTAAGAGTCTTTGAGTCCCATTACGACATGGATTACACTTTCCACAGGACTGATGTTGCATGATTTCTAGCGACCGTTTTGCCACATCTACCATGCAACTATCCTCGCTCATCACGGTCAGTTCACCGGAACTCATCACCGTCCGAAGTATTTCCCATGAATCATAATTCAGAGGAGTATTTAATAATCCATTCGGAATAATTAGACCTGAAGGTCCTCCCACTTGAACTGCTTTTAATGATTTCCCTTCAGAGATACCTCCACCAATGATATATAAGACATCTCCGAGGCTCATGTCCATCGATACTTCAACAATCCCCTTATTAACAATGTCACCAGCTAGTGAAAATATCATCGTTCCTTTACTGGTATCTGTACCATACTGCGTATACCAATCCGCACCTTTAAGGATGATCGGAGAAACATACGCAAAGGTCTCAACATTATGAACGATTGCCGGCTTAGTAAAAAGTCTTCGTTCTAATGATAATTGATAGGCTTCATGTGTTTCTTGCGCTTCCCCCCGCTTTCCTTCAATAGAAGCCAAGAGAGAGGTATCTTCTCCAATTACAAAACTACCCCCTCCGCAGTATATCTCTAGGTCAAAATCGAAACCACTTCCTAGAATATTTTTCCCTAATAGTCCATAGTTCCGAGCTTGTTCAGTTGCTGTTGCTAAACGATTGACGGCCAGTGAATACTCAGGGCTTACATAAATATAACCCTTACTAGCGCCTATTCCATATCCAGCCAGCATCATGCCTTCAAGCAAACTATGAGCATCACCTTCTAGAATACTCCTATTAATGGAAATCTTAGAATCTCCATCGTCAGCGTCACAAACTATATATTTTTGGTCACTCTGAGCGTTCATTTCTTCTTCCCAGGCAATACCTATAGGCAAGTCACCATGCCCACGTCCTCTTAAATCCGAATTCTTAACTTCTTCGATTAAGTCTTTATCACTCATATTCTTCAGAGCTTTAACGGTAGCTGCATAGCCATCATGAGCAATGTAGGCTTCTATAGAAGAATGATCCATTCTGCCACAGTTCCTTAGAATAATCTTGTTTTGGTGACTTAAGAAATCAATTTCTCCCATTTTAGGAATATGCTTATCAAGTTCAGAGTTATAGAATGTGTACTCTTCTTTCACTTGCCCATCAATAATATGGGACTGAAATATCTCAGCCAGTTTCTCTGAAGTAACCTCAGTATATAAAACTTCATCTGGCATAATTACCAGCACAGGTCCAAAAGCGCATACTCCCATACAACCTGTTTCCGTAATCACTACTTGCTTCTCCAGAGAATTATCTGTGATTAGCTTTCCAAGTAAATTCTTCAGGTCACCACTTTGTGATGCAGTACACCCGGTTCCGCCACAGATGAGTATTTGGTATTTATAGGTTGCAAGCTCTTCATTATATCGCCTTTTAAGGCTTTCTAAATCTTCTATGTTTCCTATTTTAGATGTAAACACATTTTCACCTCCAAATTACCTTACTTAGTACTTAGCCAATATGACTTCTAATTTATCAGGATTCACCTGTTTATATACTACGTCATCAATCATCATGGTGGGTGCCAGTCCACAGGCACCTATGCAGCGAGCAATATCTAAGGTATATTTTCTATCCTCAGTGGTCTCACCTATATTAACCCCAAGAATATCTTCTAAGCGGTCAACTAGTTTTTTGCCCCCTCTTACATAACAGGCAGTGCCCATACATACCCTAATCAAGTGTTTTCCTTTAGGTTGGGTTGCAAAGAAAGAGTAAAATGTAATAACACCAGAGACCTCTGCTAGAGGTTTCTCCATTCCTGTGGCAATAAATCGCTGTAATTCCAGCGGTAAGTAGCCGTAAATACTTTGGGCAGCATGAAGAACTTGAATAAGACTACCTTCATTGTTTTTATATTTATTAACGATTTCGGCAATCTTTTCATACTTTTGTTGGTCTGTTTCTTGATCACAGCAACATTGGCATTTTTCAGCTTCGCAGTTCATCTTGTACCTCCTACATATAATAATTAATCATTAAATATTTCGGTTTCTATGTTCAGTTTGACTGCAATCTCAGCGAACTGTCCTCTCAAATCTGGATCAATTACCATTCCCTGAGCAAAGATTGCTTGTTCTCTCTCCCACTCTCTTTCTCCTGGTAAATTAATAGTTTCAAAACCAGGCGCTCGAGAAAGATTCCTAATTTCAGACACAAAAGTTTCTGTTCTTTCTTCATATTCAGATTCACTTAGGAAGCTATCAGCTTTAAGTAAAACCATAAAGTGACCCACATTAGCAGGTTCCTCGCTGCCACTATATTGCCATGCTACCCCTTTACCGTAACCAGCTCCAGTAAATACCCCTGAGAAGAATTCAGCCACCAGACTTAGAGCTGCTCCTTTCGGCCCCGCTATAGGAAGGAGAACCCCTGCTAAGGCAGCTTTGGCATCCGTAGTAGGATAACCTTCTTGGTTCAAGGCCCAGCCTTCAGGAATTGTTTCACTCTTCTGAGCGGCTCTGATAATTTTACCTCGTGCTGCTACGCTGGTAGCCATATCTACGATAATGTGAGGTTTATTCTTTCTCGGCATCCCAAAAGCTATAGGATTTGTTCCAAAATATGGTTCTTTTCCACCGAATGGAGGTGTCGCGGGAGGTCCGTTTGACAGTAGAATAGAAACTAATCCTTTCTCTGCCGCTTGTTCACAATAATAGGTTGAAATTCCAAAGTGATTGCTATGCTTGACCCCAAAGGCACAGACTCCTATTTCTTCCGTTACTGCAAAGCCTTCTTTTAAGGCCTCGAGCATTACGACAGAACCCAATCCGTTATCTCCATCAACAGTCAGTACTCCTGGGAATGCCTTCGTTATGGATATCTGTGGTTTAGGGTTAACTAATCCTTTTTGAATCCGCTGGAGATAGACAGGAAAACGACTCAGACCATGACTTCCTATCCCTTTCATCTCCGCTTTAAGAAGGTTATCTGTTACGGTTTGGGCGTTAAGTTCGGGAACACCACTTAAACTGAAGGCTCTTCTCATAAATACTTCCAAATCACCGATTGGAATGACTTTCGAATTTCCCATCTAATCTACTCCTCTTATCTATAATCTATTGTTTGAGATATTACAGTCTAATCAAGCTAATATGGCTGCAATGACAGGAATACTCGAGATAATCGTTAATACCCGTACCAATTGCATGATGCTTATTTTAAGTGTATCTGCTTCCATTTCTTCCCCGAGAACCAACATCTGAGTAAGTCCTCCAGGGGCAGAGCCCAGTAAGCAGGTAATGGTATCCCAATCCGTCATATACCGTATGAACCACCCAACAGCCAGATTTCCAAGAACAACAATCAGAGAGAAACCTATGATAGGCAGAATCATCTCCTGAATCTTCTGGAGCATCATGGGCGAGAATTCTAGTCCAATGGTTACTCCTACTCCCAGCAGAGCAAATCCCATCACTTTGCGAGGAAATATATATTGCTCACGCAATATAATATTTATTAATCCTGTGGCCAGCATAGCGCCAACCACTCCTCCTCCAGGAAAGCCCACAGCTAGAAGAAGTACTCCTCCCGAAATTCCTACTACATAGACTAAGATTCTGCGTAGAGAATAGTCCTGTTTTTTTGCTGACACTTTAGCACTTTTTTCTTGAGAAGAAATTTGTTTGCCTTTAACAAATTTTGCAATCAGTGGAATAATACTGACAATCACCATTAGTCGGACAAATTGAAAAGTTGATACAATCGCTATCTCAGAATCATAAGCAAGTGCCAATACCGTCATCTCAGTAATCCCTCCAGGAGCAGCTGAGAAAAGAGCAGTTGCAAAATCAGTAGTGAAATTTCGGATCAAGAAAGTCATTATTGCAGTAGAAGCTAGTGTGTAGGTAGCGATCACCAGTGACGATTTCCAAATACTTTTAATGTCCCGAATATTCTTGTGGTTTATCTTCGATCCAACCGACAACCCGATTATAATCTGAAAACAAGCAATCACGCTCATAGGAAGTTCATGTAGCCCTGCACCCATTATTTGAATAACACCTAAGGTGACCATGGGTCCCATAATCGCGGGAGCAGGCAGACGCAACTTGGTAAAAACCCAATAACTTGCCAATGCCAAACCAATAATCATACTGACTTGTGCTGCAAGATTCATTCTTTATAAAGCCTTCTTCCTGAAATATTGTAAATCTAAATCTTAATTATATTGCTTTTGGAACTTTTTTATTTACTTTTCGCTTTTGCTAAAATATCGGCAAGTTCTTTTCTTTCTGATTGTCCTAATGGTAATAACGGTCTGCGAGGTTCCCCTCCATACAGCCCCAGAAGTTCAAGTGCTGCTTTTAAGCCTGGAACACCCCAACGGGCAGTTACTGCATTATTGATATCTAGCAGCTTCAGTTGGAGATTCTTAGCCTCCTCATGCTTTCCAGCCATAACAAGTTCCTGCATTTCTGCACATTCATTAGGCAATACATTAGCTAAAGCAAGCGTTCCTCCTGTAGCTCCGAGTGCTAAGCTAGGGTAGAGGAAACTAGCAGACCCAGCGAAAACAGCAAAGTCAGAGGGAGTGTTATTAATAATTTCTGCAATCTGTACAATGTTTCCGCCTGAATCTTTAACACCGATTATATTGGGATGCCCGGCTAATTCTGCAACGAGTTTGGCAGAAAGGTTAATCGTAGAGTTACCTGGCATATTGTACAAAATTAGAGGAATTGGGCTGGCATCAGCCACTTCTAAGTAAAAACTTTTATTCAAAGCATCGGTCATGGCTCTTTTATAATAATTTGGGCTCAGAACCAAAGCCGCAACAGCTCCAGCCTCAGCAGCGTATTTCGTCAATTCAATCGTTTCTTTGGTCGACTCACATCCAGTACCGGCTATAACAGGTTTCTTACCGCTAGATAATTTGCAGACTGCACTGATTAACTTCCTCTTCTCCTCTGGACTTAAGACCACAAATTCTCCATTAGAACCCAAGGCTACAATTCCTGATAATTTAGAATCTAACCAGAAACCCATATTCTCAGCTAATTTATCTAGAGCTAATTCATCATTTTCAAAAGGTGCTGGGATAGGGGCATATATTCCTTGTAATTTAAACAAAACCAAATCCTCCTTTTTAATATTTATTAATTTCCATGAACTCCGAGAGAAAGATTAGCGGAATGTGGCTTTAATCCAACTTCTTCACAAATACTTCGAACGTTATCGATAGGGCCACTAATAATTGTGGAGAGTCCTATTTCTTCTTCTTTAAGGAGTTTCAATACATTGACTAGCTTTTGGCGTTCATGGAAGCAACACATGACTGGTGAGTTATCTTCTGTTTTTGCAATCAATTCTTGGGGATCAAGACCCATAGTCAGGTTTTCTTGGGTAGTTAGTGACCCTAGATTGGTAGGACCTTCTTCAAAGATAATTTCCAGTGTTCGCTTAATTCTAGGAGCGCAACCCACATGGTTTATACCCATCGCTGGCCTGGAAATCAGAACGTAATCATCCTCAAAAGTATCTTTTGATCCCACACGGTGCAAGGAATGTGTCATTTCTACTCCTCCTTCAGAGGCCGTCCTAGCCCAACGTTGACTTTCATATTGTTAGAAGGCTTAATGCCTATTCTTTCTAATCTCTCCACTACCGGCAAAGTCCCATCCGGTTCAAACCTAGAAATTAAGGCCCAGGAGAAGATACACTTGGCTTTTCCTGCTGTGTCATATATCTTGGTACAAATCTCCTCAAGGTCTTCTTGAGGGATGACGAATTCTACAATTGCCGAGAGAACTTTTTCATTTCTAACATCTGTCTTTATAATACCAGTAAGTGCATCCTCCATAAGAAAAGTAAGTGGATTAGCTGCTTCAAACCGGATGCCCTCTTCAGCCAATGCCTTGGTGATTACTTCTACATCACCAAGGCGTGTGCCTACTCCTGGACGACCGAACTCTAAGGCTATACCAAAGAATCCACGTTTAAAACGAGCTGTCACATCATTAGTCTTCACTTCTTCAGTGCCCCTACCTCGAACTCCAGTATTCTCATGTTTAGAAGTAGGGTCACTGAAAACTTTCCTTACAGAACGAGGCCACTCCATGGTCTCTGGTGGTTCATAAATAGCATTGACGGGACATTTAGTTTGACGGATGCATATTCCACATTCTACACATTCATCCCAGTTTATGTGGGAAGTATGTTTCCCTCTCTCTATCGCCCCCATGGGACAATAGGGAAGACATTGACCGCATCCGATACACAAATCTTGTCTAATTCTCAAGACTAGTCCTCCTTGATTAAATGCTACATTTATTGCGCTATTCTCCTATTTAAGAAGTGCTGGATTCCTTTCTTAACCAGGGGATAAAAGACTGCTAGAATAGCAATAACCATGATTGTACCCGAGATTGGTCTTGTGAAGAAAATAAATGGATTGCCGTCGGAGATAATAATGGATTGCCTTAAGGAAGTTTCCAAGATATTACCCAAAACCAATGCCAAGACCATTGGTGCTGCAGGGTAATCCAACTTTTTCATGAAGAAGCCTAAGATACCAAAAAGGATTGTCAGTCCGACATCAAACATGCTGTTATTCAGGCTGTAAGATCCGATAAGAATGAAGCTCATCACCGTCGCACTCAGTACCGGCCTTGAGACATTCAAGATCTTTACGAATAAAGGTACAGCTAGAATTGCTAATATTAGAAGAAAAATGTTACCGATATACATACTACCGATTAAGCCCCACACAAAATCAGGATTACGATCGAAGAGCAAAGGTCCTGGTCTTAAGCCGAACATCATTAATGCACCAAGCATAATGGCTGTACTTCCTGAACCAGGAACACCTAGTGTGAGCAAAGGTACCATAGCACCAATCGAAGCTGAGTTATTAGCTGCCTCTGGAGCAGCAACCCCTTCGATAACCCCTGTACCAAACTCCCCACCACGTTTCGAAGTCTTCTTCGCTACCCCATAGGTGATAAAGGAAGCAATAGTAGCACCCGCACCGGGAAGCATCCCGATAAAGAAGCCGAGTCCTGTACTTCTTAAAATATGGGCCCAGGCATTTTTCCAGTCCTCTTTAGAGGGAAGAAGTTTACGCCAAGCAACATCTTTTTTATCAACCTTTATAACATGACCATCGCTTCTTGCGGTGAGAATTTCAGCAATACCGAAAAGACCCATGGCGACAGGAATGAAATCTAAGCCCTCAAATAAATGATAAGTTCCGAAAGCAAAACGAGGAATACCTTGCACCAAATCTAATCCAATCGTTGCAAAGAACAAACCCAACAATGCAGACAAGAAACCTTTAGAGGGATATTTACCTGTCATCCCTGCTATAGTAGTAAGTCCTAAGACCATAAGAGCAAAATATTCAGGTGGGCCAAATCTTATGGCAAATTCTGCTAATGCAGGGGCTAAGAACATAAAGGCGATAACACTTATCGTACCCCCAATAATAGAAGCAAAAGCGGCCATCCCTAGTGCTTGCCCTGCTCTACCTTTTTTAGCCATGGGGTAACCATCAAGTGTCGTCATGACTGCTGCAGAATCACCAGGTGTGTTTATGAGAATGGATGTAATAGATCCCCCGTACATAGCACCATAATATATACCTGCTAGCATAATAATTCCTGAGATCGGATTAGCTCCAAATGTTAAGGGGAGTAGTACCGCAATTCCTGCAGAAGGCCCTAGACCGGGAAGTGCACCGACTATTACTCCGAAAATAACTCCAACTAGACAGTATACTAAGTTAATGGGATCATTGGCTACGGACAGGCCAAAAAGTAAATTTTGTAATGTTTCCAATTTTTCACCCCCTTAAAATCCAAAAATTCCTTTAGGTACTGGTACCGCGAGAACGAAGACAAAGATGGTATATAACAGAATAGGAGTAACTACTGCAACTCCAATCACTGTTTTCCAATTCTTATTTCCCATGAGCCTAGCAATGGTTCCTATCATTAAACCTAATGCTACGAGAAGTCCTGTAATCGGAGTAATAATTGCTGCTACAGTAGCACTGCCTAGAACGATGAAAAAGTCATTAAATTCGCCAGTCTTAAATGGATTAGCTAATTTACTAGCGAAACCCGTAAAAGTTTTTATCAACGGGATGAGGGCTGTCAATGCTATAAAAACACCTAGCCAGAAAGGCAAAAACCCAGGACCTGGAGTTCCCTCAACCATATAGTCGAATTGGAGTGATTGATATATTATAATAAGTGCGAATATAATTATTAGAATACTGGCAATACGATTCGCCATACGCATTTACATAACGCCTCCTTTTTATTAGAATCGCTAGATAACTATTTTTTCGGAGCACATTTTTCAAATAATTTTTCTGCTCGCTCCGTATTATAAATACCACATACACAAAGATGTCCGATGATTACAGTTGCTTTCTGAGGAGAAAGCTTGCCTTGTTTAACTTTTTCTATAGTTTCTTCAATTAAAGGTCTTCCGACCAGACCATGTCCACACATGGTAACCAATTCAAGAACTTCTTCAGATGGTAGCTTATCTTTTTTTCCCCATACATCCAGAGATAAGTTTATCGAATGAGGTTTGATGCCATATTCTTTACACATCTCTAAAGTAGCCTCTAACGGCCCGGAAAGAGTCACCGACATTCCAGTATCTAATTCTTTTATTTTTTTAACAGCTGCAAAGGCTTTCTTTTTTGTGGCAAAGTTACAGCGGACACGCGGAACTTTGGTAAACCCCTCCCTGATTTGGTCCACCGTTACTCCTGAAAGGATAGTTCCCCTTTCATTGGATCCAATATTGGTTGGCCCTATTTCCCATACCGCTTCTAGGACCTTAATCATCCCATCCCTAGATCCAATATGGTTGATTCCTGAGGCTGCGGTGACCAGCAAGGTAAAATCATTTTTGAGGTATTCGTCTGTCCCCCTACGATGTAGCGAATGTGTCATACTTAATCCTCCCCTAAAGATTCTCTCGTTATAACTAAAGGTCTGCCCATTCCCAGGTTAACTTTGGCATTCGCTCTGGGGGTCATTCCTATCTTTTCAAGTCCAGACAGAACGGGAATCGTCCCATCTTCATCGAAACAGCATATAAGATCAAGAGAAAATACTGTATCTAAATCGTTCGCTACTTCTTTAATTGTTTTTAAGATAATTTCCATATTTTCTATCTTCGTACGGCACTCAACGATAGCTGAAATCACTCTCTCTTGTTTGTATTCTTCTTTAAAAGTTCCTTTAATAGGATCCTCCATCAAATGGGTAAGAGGATTATCATGTTCGTATTCCACCCCAAGTTTGGCTAAGGCTATGGTCACTTTTTCAACCTCAACAAAATTGGTACCGAGGCACGGACGCCCCATTTCCACTGCTATTCCGATTTCTCCACGACTAATTCTTGCTGTGACATCATTGGTTTTAACCTCTTCAGTTCCACGACCCGGTACTCCGGTAAGCTTATGTGAGGTAGCAGGGTTGCTAAAGAAACGACGTATTTCTCTCGGTGTATCAGCAATCTCTTCCAATGGCTCATAGATTGCATTATTTGGGCATCTGTGGACTTTCTTATAATGCTTTTTAACGACTGCAGAAGCAGATGATTCGTCATAAATAGCCTTCTCACCACATTTGGCAAACCTTTGCCTAATACAGTTACCACATTCAACACAGAGAACTTGATCAATATCCGCAACTTCACCAACCATACTGATCGCATAATAGGGGCAATATATCAAGCATCTGCCGCAGCCACTACATTTTTCCTTATCAATCAACATCTGTTAATTCCCCCTAGATCTAGTTAGACATTATTCGTACTCTTCTTAGTTCTGGTGCTTACTTGAATAGATTAATTTAGATTTTACATCTAGAGACTCTATATTTTGAGTTAGAAAGAGAAGGCACACGAGGAGTGCCTCCTCTTTTTCAGACTAAAAACTCGAAACTATTTACCAACTTGGTCTAAATATTTTGCAAACATATCATTGATTCTTTTACTTGCTACTGTGAATTCTTCTGCGTTCATAATTGTTTCTTCCATAAAGTTGTCAGCAACAAATTTTTTCCATTCAGGGGTTGCAGCAGCTTTCAGAACCATCTCTTCTAGATATTTAGTTTCTTCGGCAGAAATTCCACCTGGCGCTACAATTCCACGAGTTTGGGCCATTACAACGTCATATCCTGCTTCCTTCATGGTAGGAATATCTTTGAGAGCGCCGCCTAAACGTTCTTCAGTAGTAACACCTAATGCTCTCATTTTGCCAGCATTTATTTGCTCAATGGTTTCACTAGGACCTAAGATACCCCAATTGGTATGCTGTCCTAGAACCGCAGTCATAACTTCTCCGCCACCCTCGAAAGGTACATATTTCATATCTATACCAGCTAATTCTTCAAAGGCATAGAAAATGATAGCATCTACGGAAAGTCCACTTGAACCGCCAGCACTGACTTTGCCAGCGTTTGCTTTAGCATCTTGGACTAAGTCATCTAACGTTTGATACGGGGAGTCAGCAGCTACAACAATTAGGTTAGGGTCCACACATAAAGCTGCAATATGGGTGAAATCTTCATAGGATACTGGAGATTTTCCAGATAAAGGTCCTGTGTAGAAACTGGAACTAACAGTACTAAGCTCATAAGGGTCTCCCGCATGATCATTGGCTACGATGGACCAACCGATGGAACCGGAACCACCAGGTTTGTTAACGACAACGATAGGCTGTGGAGAAAACTTATTGTCTTCAATAACTTTTACGAGGGTACGAACAAAAACATCACTACCGCCCCCTGCTCCCATAGGTACCATCATCTCAAAAGGCTTCTCAGGAAACGTTGATACAGGCTCTGTTGGTTCTGTTGGCTCTGTTGGTGTTGCTGCCGGGCTACTGCAACCTATAGCAGTAAGGGCGAACAGGCAGACGATTAAAATTGTTAACCAGCGTTTGTTTTTTTTCATCTCTTTTACTCCTTTAATTTTTTTTCTTCTCACCATTAGATTACTTGTAACTAGAAACAAAAAACTTTATCCCTCCCCTTTTTATTTATCTTAGAGACTCTAGCTTATTTTAGTAGTTTGATACTGAGTCTCTTCGATGAGGTTTACCAACATCACCCCTCTCTATTTTCGGCTTCTTAATTAGGAAAAACAATCTATCGTAAATAATGCGTTTTACTCTTTATTCTCCAAGATAGCTCCCTTATGAGCCTGTCCGACGTTTCGACTATAAACTCCTAAGAACCCTTTTCTTACGGGTGCCTTCCGTGGAGGAAGATTGGCTAAACGCTTGGCAATCTCCTCAGCGCTTAATTGAATATTTAGTTTCTTATTCTCAATATCTATTTCTATAAGGTCACCGTCTTGGACGATGGCAATCGGTCCTCCAACATGTGCTTCAGGTGAAACATGCCCTATACAAAAACCTCTAGTTGCTCCAGAAAAACGCCCGTCAGTAATCATAGCCACACTGTCTCCTAGTCCCATACCGGTGAGTAAAGCAGCTGGAATGGACATTTCCCTCATTCCCGGCCCTCCGGCAGGTCCTTCATAGCGAATGATCAGCACATCTCCAGGGTTAATCTCTTTGTTCATAATGTGGTCTACCAAATTTTCCTCAGATTCGAATGTCTTAGCTACACCTACTTGTCTGGACATGCCTCCATTGATACCGCTTACTTTAATCACAGCACCGTCAGGGGCAAGACTCCCTTTCAGAACAACAATCCCGCCTTTGGAATGTAAAGGATTATCGAGAGTCCTAATGGTCTCCCATTTTCTCACTTCTCGTATGTAGGAGCTAATGGTTTGACCTGTGACTGTAAGAACTTCTTTATTGATAAGGGGCTCAATAATTCCGAGTATTGCACCCACTCCACCTGCTTCATAAAAATCCCACAAAGTATATTTACTAGATGGTTTATATTTCGCTATACATGGAGTAGCTTCCGATAATTGATCAACTTCATCTAAAGTTAACTCAATCTCAGCCTCTTCTGCGACCGCTGATAAATGAAGCACAGCATTTGTTGATCCACCTACTGCCATTAGAAAGCGAACTGCATTTTCGATGTTTTCCTTGGTGATAATCTGTTTGGGAAGTAGGTTCTCACGGACCATCTCAACAATCCGCTCGCCTGTTTCTTTCGCCTGACGTCTTTTCTCTGCATAAACCGATGGGGTTGTAGAGGTTCCAGGTAAACTCATACCTAAAGCTTCAACAAGACAACCCATGGTATTTCCGGTACCCATCATCCCGCATACTCCGACAGTGGTACAGGTATCTGTTTCAATGGACTCAAACAGTTTCTCATCAATGAATCCCTTTTTAAACGCCCCCATAGCTTCTTTGACGTCGGACATAATGCGTTGCTCTCCCTTTTCATCAAAATGAGAAAGCATAGGGCCCGGAGGTAAGAATATAGAAGGAATATTCAAGCGAGCTGCAGCCATCAACATCCCTCCCGGAGACTTATCACAGGATGGCAAGAATACTAGTCCGTCGAATCCCCCAGATCCGACCATTATTTCAATTTCAGCGGCTACAATTTCCCGACTAGGAAGAGAATAATGCATTCCCACCCCTTGAGCGATCGCATCACAAACAGCGACGGTATAGAATTCCACAGGAGTCCCGCCCGCTGCCCAAATACCACTTTTAACAAATTGAGCTAATTCCTTATTAGGGTAACTTCCTGGATGCATTTCTGAATAGGAGATAACCACACCGATGATGGGCTTGCTTAAATCCTTTTTGGTATACCCCACCGATTTGAACATGGCCCGTGGGTAAGCACCTTTTAAACCATCGAACAACTCCTTGGAGTTACATAACATTTTCTTATTATCTTGCAAACTGATTACCTCCTGTCCAGTAACTTGTGTTATGGAAACTCTTTACCTACGCTTCCTTGATTAAACGATTTACATATTCAAATGATGCCTTCGCAGCACTATAGCAACCTGGTATCTGATCAACCTCTAAAGAAATATATCTGTTATAGCCTAAAGCCTTTAAGACTCTTATCCCATCTACAAAATCAATTTTTCCCGTTCCGGGTACTCCCCGATTGTTATCTGCAAAATGAACATGGATATTATAGTCCTTAGCATCAATAAAACTTGCTGCCTGGGACTTATCCTCAATATTCATATGGAAAACATCCATCATGATAAACAGATTTGCGAGTTGTTGTTGCTTAACCCATATTAAACCTTCCTGAGTAGAGTTAAGGTTATCCACTGCAAATCGACATTGGGGTTCCAAAGTAATTGCAATACCCTTTATCGCAGCGTATTCACATACTGTTCTAAAAGCCTTATCTCTCCACTCTCTGGCTGAGGCTGAATCTCCTTTATTTATATCTCCACGAAGTTTACCTATATTTACTTGAGCCCCAAACCGAGCAGCAAAATCAACAGTCGCTTTCGCTCGTTTAATGGCCTCGATTCTTACACGCTCGTCAGGAGAAGTAAAAGTTATCTTATCCTCGGCAGCGATCGGCCCAGTCCCCACAGC
>JAGXFZ010000056.1 GCA_024637055.1 Gracilibacter sp.
CAATCTTTCGTCTATGGTATCAAAAGCATTTTTTTAATTTAGCCTCCAAATGCTATTGATTCATCCTGGTAAGGATGCTTCTTTTCCCTTTACAGCAGATACAAACTTTCTACTTAGGTCGAGTATACTCTCATGCTGAATGACAAGGGGACGGGGTTTTCGTCACGCTACACTCTTTGTATTATCCCCCTATTAATACCTGTCAATCTCTCAATCTGTCTAATTGATAAGCCATATTCTTCCTTCAGGTTTTTTAAATAAATATTTCTTTTATATAAATCAAACTTTTGTAGATCTATCGCATGGTCAACTTTACAATGATCCTTGATTATTCTTCTGGCATCATCATCCGTTATCTGTCGTTTTTTCCGTATATCCAGACATTCCTCATCATTCTCTATGTTTATATATTCAATAAAACTTCTTACTGCTTTTCCCCTATCTATATTAAATATATCAAGAGCAAAGTCCGTGTCAGTCCTATTACTTCCCTCAATGTAGTCAACATAATTGGTCCAAATGTAGTTTTGAATATTGGTTACTATACCAGCCTTTAGAGGATTCCGGAAAATATATCTAAGTACTGTGAGAAAATATGCATTATCCTCTATAGGCTCGCTTTTAAACCGATCTTGGAACAAATACCCTACTCTGTCATACTTCTTGTTATACCATAAAACATAGCTACCGCATATCCTCCGCATCACAGTCTCTAATGGTTCCTTATCTTCCTTTAGTAGTAGATGTAGATGATTACCCATTAAACAATAAGCATATAATTTGTATTCACAAATCTCTCTGTATCTTTGCAAGGTTTGGATAAATATTGCGCAATCTTCCTCCTCTTCGAAAAAGGTTTGTCGATTTATTCCTCTCATAAGGATATGGTATATTCCACTTTTACTTTTTATTCTTGGAGCTCTAGGCACAAAAATCACCTCTATAGCAAGATATACTATATGTACTCATTTGTGTCAATAGCCCCGTCCCCTTGACATGTCCGAGTATGGAATAAGGTTGCGAAGAAAATGTTAAAACCGCAAGCTTTAAGTTTTGATATTCAGAGTTCTATTCCATTTGCAGTAAGTGTTCCTGGAAAGTCCTGGGAACCAGTAGGGAAATTCGAATTACTTCAATGGACTGGTTTTTCTGACGATAACGGAATAGATGTATATGAAGCTGATTTAGTCCAAATCTCATCTGATATATACAAAACTATTTGGAACCAAACTCTAGCGACTTTTGAACTTGAAAAACTTGGGAGTTCCTCAAGCTGCAACATCAGTTTAATTACTTCTGGGGGTGTCGTTATAGGAAATGAGTATCAAAATCACGATCTTATATCGATAGCTTTAGAAGAAGATTAGATTTACAAAGATGTTAATCAGGTATCTATATACTGAAATTATATCCTCATAACTATTATACGTGCCTTAAATATGAACTTTCTCTTGGTCATTCATTGAATATCCTTCTCTTTTAACATCACTCATAGTTAATGAATCATCTTTAATTTTAACATTTTTAAGCTTTCTAACTGCTCCATAGGTCTCTTTTAAAGAAAGCTTATCTCCACTCCCAGAGATAACCCATAAAGTTTTATACCCTCTGGGTATTGTCAGAAGCTTTTCTTCGCCTTTGCCATCCGTAAAATAGACTAACAAATTAACCTTATGATGATTAGCATATTCAAAAACGGGGGTAAATTTAGTGCCCCCTCTTTTATTACTTCTATCTTTGATATCCTTTACCGACTTGACTGTATAAACCCGTCTGATTTCATTATCGCATTCGATAATGGTAATTTCATGATTATAATTTTTAACGATAGCGAGGACTTCTTTAATGGCTTGATTAAATTCTTCATCACTTATGCTGCCACTTATATCAAGGGCAATAGCAATTTTTGCTTTATGACTTCTAAGTTGGCCTCGTATATCTAATCGTTCGGGCTGTCTTCTATTTCGTCTTGTTATAGTCTTTTTTTTGTTGCTTTCAACAGTTCCCATCAAACGCTTCAAATATAGATTCCAAGGCAATTCGCCTTTGCTATTCTTAAGGGATGATATCAAACTTTCTAAATAATTTGGAATGCTGCCTTTTTGAGCATTATTAATAAACTTCTCAGTAAATTCTTGAAGTGTTTTTTCATCTATATCACTTTTTTCTTCCCAAACATTATGGGCCTTTTCAGGATTATAATCTATTTCTATTTTTGCATTGCTGTCACTGTCATCTGCTTCATCTTGGTTATTATCATCTGCCCCCTCCTCATCTACTTCCAATAAGTCTAGGGTATTTTGAATCTCTTCTACATAATATTCAAATGGTTTAAATGGTAAGAGTTTTAATGAATAGTTTAGATTTACCCATTCTAAGGTAATTGCATAGGGGGGCAAATAATCTAAATAGGTATTGACGACGATATTCATGGCCATATTTATAGCTAAGGTGCTGTAGCTGCCCTTAAATTCTTTTGCTCTTATTAAATGCCTGGATACTATATGGAGTATTTCGTGTTTAATGGTACTCTCCATTTGTTTGAGATTAAGATTCAAAAAAATGATAGGATTAAAATTTATTACGTATTTAGCATTTTTAAAATTCACTGCAGTAGGACTGCTTATATCAAATCGTATTTCTCTGGACATTTGCAGCAAAAAATAGCCATAGAAATTATCCTTGTCTTCCATAAGACTTAAAGATACTTGATCTACAAGGCTAAAAAACTCTTCTATAAACTCTCTAGGTATATTAACCTTGGAGTTTTCATCTTTGCGTTTAGCTCTGAAAAAATTATTGATAATTATATCTGCTTTTTCATAAAGCCCTTCTACTTGGTTATCAAAATAAGTCTCCATAGATTATCACCCGATTAAACTATAAGATTTGAAATAGGATTCTACAAAAGCTTCGTTTTCTATGGCATGTTTATAAGCTTCAGGACAACTATTTTTAATATCCTTCATGATTGCTATCTTCAAATCTACAGGATATATTTCTAAAAACTCAATAAGTCTTTCAATATAAAAAATTGAATCATAACTATGATTATTGAAGTTTGCTTCTAAGCTTTTGAGAATATTCTTGGCTGAAAGATAAAGTCTGGTATGACTTTCATTTTTTACTCTTTCGATGATAGATTTAGGAAGAGAATTCCCTGAAAAAACTTCCTTATAAGATATGAGTGAACGAAAATCGGATTCCACAAAGCTCACAAATTCTTCGGCTATTACTCTCCCGACATTTCCTTTGACAACATTTATAAAGACAGATCTGGGTATGGAATCTTTTTTCTCCTTATATATTTTATAAATGCAGGAAATTCGTTCATAGCTTCTTGGAGTTGCTCTTAAATCATCTTCGTTGATCTTATGCAGATATTCTGGGAAGGTCGAGATAAACTCGACAACCTTTTGCTCGATTCCGGCCTCTATGGCCCAATCTATCCACTGATTATAATCAGGCTCCATAAATAGCCAGACAAATCTATTTTCCTGGGCGGCATCCATATCGACAACTTGATAATCAAAATCCGAACCATATTTACTGGAAGGATTCATAGCTGCTAATATTTTTACACCTTCAGGTAACGTATAGCCATTAATTTCTCTATTTAAGATTAGATTCATAAGTTCCTGTTGGACTGTATGTTCACAACGATTTATCTCGTCGATAAATAAAAGAACTGTTTTACCTCTAGATATTTCTTCATCGATTTCTCTTAGCTTATGATGAACGGCATATACTGTAGCTTTCTTTTCAACCTGATCTTCTTTATCAGTTATTCCTGCATAGGGTTCAATCGTTGGCAGACCGCCTATTTCACCTTCTTTAAGTAGGTTGCCATTAATAACAATTAAACTCCACTTATTTTCCTGAGCAATTTCCTTGGCCAGAGCTGTTTTTCCAATTCCGCTTTCACCAACTATTAAAGGTACTTCTCCAGTAGAGAGTACTAAGTGAACACTTTTTAAGGTGTCTGTAAAATTCATGATGTCTCACTCCTATATCTGCTTCAGCTTTTCATCTACGGCTATTATTTTCGTCTTTTTACTTCCATATCTATAAATAAACATGATCTTGTCGATTGGCATTATGTCGCTGTTTTTATTGATATAACTACAATTTAAAAAGTCTCTAACATATTTTTCTTCAACATCTTCATCTGATAATGCTTCCTTTAATACGTGCTCTAATTCATCTTTAGATATTCTATTGATCACATATTTAATCACTAAAATATTAACTTTCAAAAATTCTAAGATTTTCTTTTGATCTAAATTATTTATAAACGTAATAGCACTCTCATTATTTTTGATGGCTCTAAGCTCTGCCTGGCGTGTAGGATAATTTATATATCTTAAAGCATCATAGCTTATTTTTACAGCCTCTTCTTGGACACTTGCACAAGGTTCCTTGATAAACTTTATTGAATCGTAATTTTTTCTTACAGCTAATAACTGCAATTCCTCACTTGGATTATTAACGTATTGAATAGACCATCCAGCTTGATTTATTGCTAATTTTATTAACCTTTCGTTTGGATTTTTAATATACTCTAAGTTAGTCCAGCCATTATTTATAGCTTTTATCATCATATCTTCGGTAGGGTTATCTATAAGTTGAATCGCTCGAGAATTATTGTCTATGGCTGATTCTTGCATCTCCCTAGTCGGATTATCAATATATTTTAACGTGAGTCCATTTCCTTTAACAGCCAATAACTTCATCTCATCCGTAGGGTTGTCTATATATGCTATAGCATTAGGATTATTCTTAATTGTTTCAATGAGCTTTGATTCTTCCATAATGTTAATTTCCTTCTATGCTTTTTCAAGTTAATCCAAAAAATAATTATACCACTATATAAAAAAGTGGTCTATAAATGATGCTTAAGGCTCATCACTCATATGGATGATGCTATATCAATCCAAGCAGATTATTATAAACAAAATATCTCAGCCGTCCTTCTCTTTCCTTGTACTGTATAGAAAATGTACTCTGAAAATCAATTAATAGCTGCATTTCATTCTTATTTATAGAGATATTGCTGTAGCGTGCCTTGATAAAAGCATCAGTAACCGATTTAAAGTTAATTGGTGTAAAGTCCAGATTTTCATCTATACGCTCTGCATATTGCAGTGGTGTTTCTCCAGGTTTTATTTTAAGTCCCTGAAGAGATAGAGCATTTAGATAGTGCTTGTACATTTTGATTACACTTTGCCGCGGGTTGAGCATTTGCGCCCTTTGCAGACGGAACTTGCGTCTGAGAGGAGAAAATCCCGTAGCCCAGAGCAGAAATGCCAGAATTACCGGTCCAGCAATCTTTATAAACGTCAATATCTGTCTACCATTACCAGTAAAGATATCGGTACTTACCGAAGAAACTGCATAAGGAGCTTGACTGATACTTATGTCATCAGTGGGGTTGTTCTGCTCATTATCAGGATGGTCTGGTGTACTGCTGTCGGTGTTTGTAGTTTGTTCAGAGGTCTCTGCTGCCGATGTCTCTGCTTTAGTTGCCTCTGGTGTTGTATCAAGAGCCTCAGAAGACTCCGGTGTCTCAGTTGTCACAGACGCTTCTGCTGCATCAGGGGTCCCCAAGAAGTTCTGGGCAGATGAAGAGGTTGGTTCGAAAGGAATCCATCCAAAGCCTTCAAAATAGACTTCCACCCAGGCATGTGCCTGCTTATTTGTAACTTCATAAGTTATATCTTGAGTTGGCCGTGATGGTAAAACATAACCTTCCACATATCTGGCAGGAATTCCAATTGAGCGAACAAGAACCGTCATAGCTGATGCATAATAGGTACAATAGCCCTGTTTATGGTCAAACAGGAAATAATCCACTAGATCACGATCATTTGGGACCTTTCCAGGTTCCAAAGTATACATATAGTTTGTTGAAAGGTAGGATTCTAAAGCTTTTGTACGATCGTAATCATTCTTTGCTGATGAAGTTATCTCATGTGCGAGCTCTCCTACTCTAGCGGGAAGATCAGCAGGCAGCTGGAGATACCTGTTATACAGTCCGCTGCTACTATTTCTCAATAACTGGGTAAGATTTTTGTTGCTTTTCTTCATGCTGTATAGTTCTACTGTATATTATTCTTAAGGACAATCTGTTTGCCAGTGCAATTGAGTATCCAACAGATACTAAGCTAACCAGTATAAGCACATCTTTTGCTGAGTAAGTCATTTCCCAGGTAATAGATAGTGCATAAACAATACTGAAGCTTAAAAATACTGCTATTATTAAGTCTAAAACGTAGTTGATATTGTTATTTAAGCTTTTCAATGGTTTTCCCTACCCCCGTACCCAAATACACTATTTAGATCATCAAAGATGTTGATACGGTAAACTTTTATCCCCAATTCTGATAGTGCGGACAGTATTTGTTCAATCCCCTGTTTCTTTTCGCTGTTAATTTCTTGAGGGGATATATAAATCAGGTATATATTATAACCAGCTGATTTTATTTTGCTCAGAACTTCATAAAGTTCATTATCCACGTTTGAGGTGGTAAGCAGAATATCCTGAATATTTATACCGTGATTAATCTGGCTTTTAATGATATCTTTTGCACATGCCTCTTGGTTGAACTCAGCTTTGGCAAGAGCCTGATAGGCATTTTCAAAGTCTAAAGGACTGTTACAGTGTATAGTTGTGATTTCCTTATCATGGTACACAAGCCTCACAGCAGTACCATCATAAATACAACTTCTTAATACGGCAACGGCGGCTTCGATATGCTTATCATCGCTAACAGCATTGTATTCTTTTGTAAAATTATTTCTATACAGATCAACGATCATTATCGTACTGGCAGCAGCGGTGGTCTGATATTTTTTGACCATCAGCTCGTTTGTTTTCGCTGTAAGTTTCCAGTGTACTTTATTCAAACTGTCACCGTAGTTATATTTATTTATCTCTTCAATCACCGATATATCCTCGTACATACCGCCGGGGTTTGACATTTGGTCAGGCAGATAATGAGTGTTTAATCCTATACTTCCTATATCGATTATCCTGGGATATACGCTTATCAGAAGCGGTTGTTTATTCCTACGAGTAAGTTTGAATATTCCAAGAAAGTCGTTGATTTCAACAACACTCACCCCGAGTTTGAAACTGCCTCGATATTTATAGACATAATCAAAACATAATTCTTTCTTGCTAAAAGGTTGTATGGATATATTCTTTATGTCGGGCTGTTGTACAGATGCTTCACTGTCATCGTAAAATGCGATATTTACATATGGAAGGATAAACGGACCTCTATTGGCTATTCGGAGTGCATAAGTTGCCTTCTCACCCTTGATAACTGAACTGCTGTCAAGACTTTGTTCATACTTGAGCCCGAAATAACCGGCAGCAATATACAGAATTGAAACAACAGGAAGTGCAAGTACTGTGTAAAATAGCATGTAGGGTACTTCCCCACCAGAGTTATATACAAAAATTAACGACATAAGAAGCAGGCTTATATATAAAATACGATTCAATACCATTTAATTCACCACAGGTACATTAATGCTATCAACGATTGAGTTCAGAATATCTTCAGATCCAAGCTTCTTGAGCTTTGCTTCCTGTTTTAAAATAATCCTGTGCGAAAGTACCGGAACCACCATTTTTTTAATATCATCCGGAATAACATAATTCCTGTTATTGTAATATGCCCACGCCTGGGATGCCTTGAACAGCGATATTGAACCTCTGGGGCTTGAACCAAGCAGTTTCACCTATAAGTATATATTTTGGAATTCAAGTGTCTTTGGATTCAGCGATATTCTCAAAGAAAAGTTTATCCTAAGGCTCATGTTGGATAATAAAATAATGAAACGGTGTAAACGTTTCATTATTTCTTCCATTATACCATAAGATTACTAACCAAATGAATTGAAAAAAGCCCAAAAAATCCGTAGGTTGTAAAGTAAGAAAAGTGAAAGCTAATCGGTTGCATTTATAATAATGCAATTCAATTATTTGTTGTTATTGCATTATTTTAGATTATCTTTTGTGCAAGGGAATAATGCCATCAACAATAAAATTACTGCAAAAACAAAAAATGAAAATCCCAGCCAAGCAGAAGCAATGGGAAATACCGAAGATACAAATAAATAATCTTGATTAATTAACCATAAAAGAACTGCTCCCAAAATAATAGATAAACTGCATTGCACTAAACGTAATAGTCCAGATTTTTTCGATAGTGGTGAGAAATCACGTTTACCAGAAATTAGCCCCTCTCCTATTCTCCAAACCTGCCCCAACATAATAAACCAAAATAGACCTATCATAATCCAAAGTGCCTTTTGGGCCCATATGATCTTGCCAATTCCAACTGAATCAAATCCACTCCACTTTGCCCAATCACTTAATAAATAACCAAAAAATGGCCAACTCCGCTGGCTATTAGTTAAAATTACAATACCATCACCTGTTTCTGGAACTGCTTGAAAATAAGTCATTACTCCACCTCCCTGACCACCGTTAACGATTGACTGTTTACCATTAGATAGAGTATCGATGTAATATCCTAAACCATATGAATCAAAAACAAGCCCATAGATACCTGGTTTCTCAACAACTGGAGTATAAAGTTTATTAATAATTTCAGAGGTAAGAACTTTTTCCTTTACTTGGAAATCGTTTGTCATCCCAGACCCAACAAAGGTAGCTATATCCTCTACGCTTGCAAAAAGTCCTCCGGAAGCTTTCTCAGGGTAAATATATACTGGTATTGAATTTCCTTTTGAATCATAACCAACTGGTACAGGTGGGTTCAACTCTTCACTCCAGGTATAACTAGAATTGTCCATTCCGAGTGGAATCAAGATCTCGTTCTCCATGTATTCTGCAAAATTACGACCAGTAACCTCTTCTATCAATAACTCAAGCAAGTTATATCCAGTATTCGAATATAAAAATGATATACCGGGTTCTTGAATAAGGATAGCTTGTTTAGATAAACTCTCTTTTAAGGAAGGTATTTGATCCTTTGGGGAGTAACGTTCAAAAATATCCCCCAAAGGCATACCAGCAGTATTGGTAAGCAACTGCCTAGCTGTCACCTTTTCCACCGAAAATTGAGATTCTGGTATCTCCCAGTTTTCTATGTATTGCATCACAGGTTTATCTAAATCTATTTTTCCCTGCTCAACTAGTTTCATTACTGCCCAGGCAGTGACTGACTTAGAAATAGACTCTACCCGGCAGTATGTATCAGTAGTCATCTTTCTTCCTTCTTTAAGGTCAGCATAACCATAAGCCTTAGACCAGGTAGTCCTGCCCTCTTGAATCAGAGCAATACTGACTCCCGGAATACTATAATCTTTCATCAAAACAGGAATTCGTTCATTGAAATGGGTTGTAAGCTCTTCTAAAGAGCCATCGCTCTTGGGTTCCATTGTTGAGTAACTCTTCGAAAAAGAAATTACAAGTACAACAGAAATTATTAATGTAACTAATATTCTGAGCCATGATTTATTAATTATATTTAATGAGACTACCGGATCTATGTCATTTTTGAACAATATCCTTCTCTCCTTATTTGATATTTCATCCTTTAAAACTAAACCTATTTACATGCTCTACACGTTCCTTTTCTCCCCTAAGATTGAGTTCTAGACTGCTCAAGCAGATTTAAAATACCTCCTTACGGGAACCTTTATCAAACTAAGCATTATGTACAAGAATGAAATAAAGGTGCCTCCAAACTGCAAGAATTATTTCACTTAACTATTCAACTAGGGAATGAAATAATCCTCCATATAATAAAAAAAGACGCTGATTCAGCGTCCAGAATAGATAGTCTTCTTCCACCTCTTTATATAATGTCTACAAACAGACCCCGTAATAGAGTTGTTAAACGAACTGATTCTATCCTAATACTCTCACACGCTCCAGAAGCTGAGTAGCTCTGGCCGGGTTAAAGACACCACATAAACAAGGTTTGGCTAAAACCAGAGCCCCCTCTTCCGGGGTCATCTTCCCTAGTTTAACATAATCAATAATCTTTTTAATCAGATTGAATGATATCATCCCATGACCGCACATCGTTGTGATTTCTAAGATATCGCGGTTTGAAAGCCGATCTGTAGCCCCATGAACTCCAAGGGATTGCTCTATGCTGTGTCGGGTGATACCTGCGTTCTTGCAACATTCATTAACTTCTTCCACCAGACCGCTGATATTAATCGAAATCCCAAAGTCTTCTTCTTTGACTTCTTGTAGATATTTAATCAGGTCATCAGTATTATCAAAAACTGCTGCAACGATTGAACCGTCTTCAATAGCGGCATATTTCTGCTCGACGGAAGGATTCACTGATCCATAATCATGGTTAACTCCAACACTGACAGGATTGTACTTTAAAGACATTTCGAAGAATTTCTGTAGACCCGGCTTTGATCCTTTTACATTTAATGTATCCGTCTTAGCGAAGATGATAAAATCACCTTTTAAATCTTCAACCGAACCTCTTCTATGGAGTGAATTTGTCATTACTCACTACCTCCTCTTCTTCCCAATCCCAAATTGGTTTTTCCTCCGGGTGAAGGAGTCAAGCCAGCTTCCTTGACAGCATCAAGGTATGGTATATCTCCTTGTTCCCCACAGCGTCCAGCTACAACCAGGCTGCATACTGTAGGAAGATCCTTCACGGTCTCTTTGATTTTTTTTAGATAAACAGGGACTTTATCTAAGTCAATTTTAATCTCGATGATAGCTGATAACACTTTTTCATTGAGAGTATCCGGATTAAGCTTACCTGTTTTGGTATCAGTCATAAGAAGAGTGATAGGATTCTCAGGCTTAAAATCCACTCCTAATGTTGCTAGGACGGTCGTAATCTTCTCAATATCTCTCATATGAGCACCGAGACCGGGGCGTCCTACTTCTACCAGAAGAAGAGCCTCATTTTCTTTGAGCCATTCGTTGACATCATTCGTTTTTATCTCGTCAGTTCCTCTCCCAGGAATACCGGTAGCGGAATGGACAGCGGCTGGGTTGCTAAAGTTTCTACGGATTTCTCTCGGCCATTCCAGTGTTGGTTCATATAATGCACCGGCTACACAGACACCTACAGGGGCATCGTGTTGTAAGCTGACCTTATTCAATACTTTTCTCAGTCCCCGTACCAGAGTTGGATTTCGCCCTTCAACTTCTAGAAATCGTATACAACTTCCGCATTCTACACATTCATCCTCATTGACGTTAGAGTGGCTATCCTCGATATATATCGCTCCCATGGTACAAACTGGGACGCAATTACCGCACCCTACGCACTTAGCTTCGTCTACCTTCAATACTAGTCTCCTCCTCTTTCTTATGTCTTTAATTATCCAATACATATTAGTAACCAGTTAAATCTGAATAATCTAAATTTTCACCATATATTTTCTTATTTTAAGTTATTTATGTCGGTTTTTCTACCCTATTTTATTAGATCAATTAAAATAACTTATTTGAAGAGGTAACGTAATCGGTTGTCCAACGATAAGGAAACCTGGTTCAATATTCGTCATATAATAGGACATGGTAAAGTGAAGATGAGGCCCTGTGGAAAAGCCGGTTGATCCAACGATACCAATCTTCTGCCCTCTCTCAACTATTTCACCGACATGCACCAGACCTTCATGCATGTGGTAATATACACTGAATAATCCTTGTCCATGATCAATTACCATAGTATTACCCGTGAGGATAAGTGACTTTGTCAAGACCACTTTACCACGGTTCGTGGCTTTTACTTCTGTTCCAAGAGGGGAGGCGATATCTAATCCAGAATGTCTGGACCAAGTCGGTGCACCATTGACGTAGCGTGTTTGTCCAAATTCTGAAGTAAGAAGACCTTGGGTGGGCATAATGAAATCTTCTGTATAATATCTATCTGGTTCAGATTGTTTGCGAACAGGGGTAAAGAATTTGTTAAACTCCTCATAGCCAGCATCGTTTCTCGTTTCTTCATCTATCTTCTCATCAATAGTTAGATGTTGGATACGGTAACGATATGCTTCTACCTCAATCTGTTGAGTAAACTCGGTGCCTTTTTTTCGATTACCATATTTGATTTGATATTTTCCAGGCTTAGTATTGTAATTTGTAGGGATATACCCTCTAATAAGGCCATTCTGTTTATACCACTGAAACTCATTATATATGGATTGCTCAAATAAAATATCCTCGGTATTTCCCACGTAGTAAACAGACACTTCCAGCATATCTCCCTGAATAAGCCGTTGTTTAGAAAACACAAATTTCTCTGGTAAATCTAACAATACAGAGATATTAAATACAGTTTTTCCTACATAGGACTTGGTTTCATCCGTCCAATCTAATGTTAATTCATAAGAAAAGTGGCCGTTTATATGTGGGAAAGGCAGTTGATTTAACTCCACCTGCTCTTCAGAAACAATATTTCCTGTTGCTACATCCACAATTTTTAAATAAGATTTATCAGGTTCCTTATCGGTGTGTACTTCTAACTTATCGTCACTGGAGGAAATAGGAATACTGTTATCAATAAGTGCATCTCCATTATGATCATAAACTTGTGTACGCCACTGTCCATTAAGCTTTTTATAGCTCCAGTATTCGTCAACTATGTTGAATTGTATAGGGGCTTCGTTAAGGGTAATCAGTAATGAAGGCTTAAAAAACTCCGCGTAAATGTGGTGGAATCCATCATGACTGTAGAAAAAAGATGGCTCCTCCACCTTGTATACGTTTGACTGACCATCCTCTAAGAATACAGTTGTATTGTCTGTAAAAAACACGGTGTATTTTCGCAGAAATCCCCAACGATTGGAGATGCTCATATCATACTGGTGCGTAATCTGCTGTGTGTTTAAATCTACTTTTGTAATTGTGGCTAAGGTTTGTGAAAGTTGTGTTTTGTCTGTCGGGGACAATAAAAAGTAATCTTGCGTATTACTCTTAGAAATAGCATTTTCGTCGATAAATTGGATATCGATTGCTTTAATACTTTGTTCATTAAAGGTACTGCTTAAATAGGAGTAAGCAAAAATGCCTACAACTGTTAGTAATAGAATTATTAATATGATATTACTTGATATTTTCTTCATGAAGACTATTACTTTTCCACTTCTTTTTATTCACTATATAATTATATCTCTTGCATACCTTTTGTAGTCCAAGATTATAGTTTTCTCCAGTAACTATTTAATCTCCTCTAATTTTTGAATAATAGGCAAGATAATGAAAAAGAGCTGTAGTCCTATTAAGACTACAGCTCTATGTAAAAGCCATTCAATTATCGCACTATTTATTAATCTCTTACCAGGTTAGACCTTATTATGCAGTCGCAACAGCTTAAATTCTTTCTCGATTGTTTTTGCATCAGCATCTTCTATAGCGTTATCTTCCATCAGCTGTTTGTACAGCTCTTCTATCATGTCATATTCACCTATTTTCTTATAAGCAGTAGCCAGGTTCACTGCGTGTGTTAACAATGGCTCAATACTTAAAGCTTTTGAGTAAAGTTTTACGGCCAGCTTGTACTTGCCTTTTAACATGGCTTTTTGTGCTTCCTTTAATATCTCTTTAATTGTAACTATTTTTTCAACAGCATCAGTTTCCTCTTGATTCTTTTTAATATCACTTAGATTGTTAATAGCTGCTCGGTTTTCCGGATCAATAGCCAATGCCTTTAAGTACATTTTTTTAGCTTGTGTAATATTTTCTTTTAGTTTATAGTACTTTGCTAGCCTTGTGTAAGCAGCACAATTATTACTATCTATCTTCAGGATGGCCATATTAAGTTTGTAGGCGTCTTTTCCCCAAACATTACGCAAGGCATTGTCAGAAGCTTGCTCTTTTAATTTTTGTAATTTGATGCTATTCATTATATCCTCTTTTCGTTATACAAATAGAAACGAGCAGAAAACCATAAACAGTTTAAGTTTTCCGCTCGGAATTCCGATTTATTGATACTGATTCTGGAGCCAGTCAGTTGAAAAATGATCTTATATATATGATATCATTTTTTAAGAGATATAACAAACTTAGATATAACAAACTTAGGGAAATAAAGTCCATATAAACTTACTTTGATATGAACTGACCAGAATTTTAATGTTGTTCACTTTTTTCCTGTTCCATTCTTACCTTGAACCATTTTAGATGTTCATGATCTTCTTTCATTATTTGTCTAATTGCATCTTGACTGGCTGGATCCAGTTGGTTCAGACGGTCTTCATAAGCATGAACCCCTTTATCCTCGCCATCATAAACTTGCTTTAACAGATGTTTCGGACCTCGGATTGCATTGATTACTGATGATAGATTGGCCATCATACCTGAGAAACCTGTCGATGCGTTTGGGTAGCCACCTAAGTCTTCTATTCTCTGAGTTAACTGTTCCGCATGGCGCTTATGGTCCGATTCAAATTTGGCTAGCATGTCACTCACCTGGGAATCCTGTTGTAAGTCTTTTGTTTTGTCGTAGATATGAATTGCCATGTGCTCCCCTTTCAGCAATTCATTCAGTGTATCAATCATATGTTCTTGTTCCATTAGCTCGGCCTCCTTGATCGCATTAATGCTTACTTATATTATTACCAACTTTAAGCGATTACATTAAGGCGATGCAGAAAAGGTAAACAAATTCAAAGATTCTCGACGAATTGAATTTTGAGTCCATTGGGGTCGGTTACGAACATAAATTTAATCTTCGGATTTGGTTGGAACGGTCCGCTGTGAATAGCGATACCTTTTTCCTGGAGGAAAGCTAATTTATCATCGATAGAGTCCACTTCAAATCCCAAAGAAATATCTGGGCCAAAATTCACCTGAGTATTTGCAGCATTGTATATAAGCTCAACCTCTGTTTCCCCAGCTCCTAGAAAAGCAATCTCGACTCCTTCCACTGTCTTAAATCTTCGGTTTAAAGTAAGCCCGATGATTTCCTGATAAAACTGTAAGGATTTCTCCATATTATTGACTCCAATTGTACTCCAGCAAAATCTCATTACGAGTCCCCCCTTTATACTTTTGTATTATTAGCTTAGACAACACTTTGCTTTCTCTTTCATATTTTGTATCTATACCAAGCTATCATTTGAATCTAACAAACTCTTGCCTTCGAGTGTCTTGAATGGGCCATATCCGCTTAATGCTATCAACAATTTATCATCAACAAAGGTGATATCATTACGAACATAATAAATAATTTGTCCTTGTTGATATTCTGTGTATTCAGCAATATTTTTAGGCATAATGGTCTTAACCTGTAACTCAGGTTCGTAAAGTTTTCAACACCCAGGATAAATCGTAGTATAAACGGTTACTTTGCCACCTTTTTTTAGAATAAATTGTTCGGCTGCCTCATCGATAGTAAATTTGACCACTTGCTTCACCTCACTTGACCTTATTAAATTTTTTCTTCTAATCTAATTCGAAAAGTTTATTCTTTCTGTCTAAGGATAGCAATAATAAAAGACCAGCAATAAAAATAAAGACAGAATAATAGTAGTAATACGTATTCCTACCCATATTAATCATTAAACCAGTTGATGCGGTAGCGTTAATTGATGCATGGAATAGGACGCACAGAAAAATACTGTTTGTTTTTGTATAGAGCCAGGTTAAAAAACTGCTGTATCCGATTCCAGAAAGAGTAAAGAAGAATAATGAGTTTCCTTGATGGTTATTTCCAGTAACATAAAATAACGGCAGATGCCATAGGGACCAGGTAATGCCGATAATTAGATTGGTCACAAAAAGGTTAAATCGCTTAGTTAGGGATGGTTGTAAAACACCGCGCCATCCAAACTCTTCGATACCGCCCATAAAGACTGAAACTACGAGTGCAGGGACAAAAAGGGAAATAGGTTGTATGGGATTATTTATAAAATATTGGCTGTTTATACTATAAGATATACCTAAACCTAAAAGTCCAAGAATAAGCGGAGTAGCTATAGCAAAAATATAAAAATTAGGGTTAAGCTTTAATTTAAAAACTCGGGAATGGAACTCCTCTAAGGAACCATCTTTTTTAGTTGAAATTATGGCTACATAAGCTCCAACTGTTGGGCCACTGCCCCCAATGATTAATAAAATCTGACCAAAAGCACTTTGATATTCAATTATTCCAGTCTTAGTTAGGTAAGATAGCAACCACCAGGAAACCCAAGTTAGAGCAAAAGTAAAACCAAGAAAGATCTTGTTTCTAGTTAGTTCCAAACCTACACCTCCAAATTTGTTGAAACTTGTCATTCTTATCAATATGGATTAATTGAATTATTATCCATATGTTCTCCAGTCGCCATTGATTTCCTTCAAAGATTCTTAAAGAAAACTCCCCACTTGGTTAAGGTGGAGAGATACATATCTGAGGTTATAAAGGGTTCTTATTATTTATCGAATAAGCCGCCCTTTTTATGTTTTTTAATTACTCCTCGAGCAGTGCCCAAATTACTGGGGCCACGCTTTAGCCTGTTCTGACTTCCGCTTTTAAGTTTTTTATCCTCGATTATCTTTAACATTGCTTCACGTGTTTTATCTTCCATGGGATCCTCCTAATATTTTAAGTTATTGTCATAATAAGAATCTACTTATATAACCTGTATAGTATAGCGACAACTTATGCAAAGCTCTTGTGCAAGCGATATACATAAGCCTCTTGTCATCTGCATCTCTATAATTCTTATCATCTGTCTCATAGATTAATACAGCATCAAATTCTAACCCTTTGGCCATATGGACGGGGATGATAAGCACTCCAGTCATTGCATCAGATCTATCTTCATTTATTAATTCCACTGTAATCCTACTACTTATCCTGCTATATAATTCTTTAGCCTGTTTCATGCTTTTACAAATGATTGCAATTGAAGAATAACCAGAATTTTGGCACTGAAAGATATCTTGTATTACTGCATCCTCAAGCTCATATTTGCTCGGTTTATATACTAGCTCAGGAACGCTTCCATGCCTATTAAAGCTTTCTATTATGGTCTCACCATCAATAAATTTAGTGCTAAATTTATTGATCTCATAAGAAGAACGAAAGCTTTTAGTCATAATAACAGTGGTGGTTTCTTGTTTGTTCAAAATCGATTTAATATCATCATAGATTGATAAATCAGCTTGTTTTTCGATTGTTTGGTTAATGTCACCCACAATTGTATACTTTGCATTTGGAAACAACATTTTTAATATTTCAAAGTGGATAGGGTAGTAGTCTTGCGCTTCGTCAACCACGACCTGTTTGATATGATTGAAAAGACTGTAGCCCTTTAATTTTATGGTAAAACACATAAATGCTATAGCATCTTCATAACGAAATTCATCTGCTTGAAAGTTTTTCTTTGTATCATCTAATATTTGCTCTATATTAAAAGGTAAATCAAGCCCCTTTGCAAGGCGATAAAATAGGGCTTTGTCATTGAACAATGTCTTATAGATAGATAAATAATCTATTCTTGTAAATTTGTATATGGTTTTTCTTAAAGCTGCACTTTGCTTTGCTACCAGCAATCTCGCAAAAGCTTTTGAATCAAGAGTGTGTTCTGTTTGCTCATATACAAACTTTTCGAGCTTAATAAGTCTATCTTTTCTAAGTTCTTTCAGGGTATTCATAATTCGGGTTTCTATTTGTTTAAGACGTTTCTCTACAGATATAAATCTTTTTTCCTTATTGAGTAAGTCTGCCTTTAGCAAGTAACGATCTGCGACACTAACGCCATTAAAATCTATATCGCTAAATTCTATCATTTGATGCTCAAAATGCCATATAAACCGCTCAATCAGGTTAAGAAATGTTTTAGACATTTTAAAATCTATACTTGACTTGAGAAATTCTTTTTTTTCTGTATTATCTATGGTTATAATCTCTTCAAGTAATGAATTTCTACTTATAACTTCGATATTGCTCTTATTATTTTCAAAAATGGTTGCAAAAAGGTTTTCAAAAGTAAGGGTTGCAATGTTTTCTTCACCGAGTTCAGGTAATACATTGGATATATATTGCCCAAATATAAAGCTAGGAGAAATAAGAACAATGTTATTACTCCCTATTTTTTCAGTCACACCCTGATACATTAAATAGGCTAATCTATGCAAAGCTAAAGATGTTTTTCCACTTCCCGCAACGCCCTGGACTATCACAACATCATTTTCAATGTCACGAATAATTATGTCCTGTTCTCGTTGAATTGTTTCGACGATGGTTTTCATTTTTGCAGAGGTATTACCAGCTAATGCTCTTTTGAGTATATCATCAAGAACACTTACACTTGATTGGAAAAAATATTGGACCTTACCGTCTTTAATTTCATATTGGCGTTTTAAAGCAACTTCACCTTTTACTATACCAGTCGGTGCTTGATAGCTAACCGCTCCAAGTTCATACCGGTAGAATATGCTTGCTATTGGTGCACGCCAATCATAAACATAGGTAGTATAAGTTTTGTTATCAGTAACATTTCCAAGCCCAATGTATATACTCTCTTTTTCAAAGCCTTCTTCGACGAAATCAATTCTTGCAAAGTAAGGGGAATTCAATAGTACCTGAATTTTTCTGATTTTTTTTGTGTTTGCTTGATAGTCATTTGTTTCTATTTCCAGAGAACTTAGGTGTTGAACAATTTCAGTAAGTTTATCAAAGTCATTCGAAGAATGGGCGGTGTTCTCATACATATCCCGTCTTGAAGCAATCAACTTTTTTGTTTTTTCCGCGATACTTACTTGTTCTTCTTCTAATCTATTCTTTAATACGGCAATGGTTTGATCTAAATAGATCGTCTCCGCACCCAGATCTTCTTCATATTCACCCATAAATATCATCCCTTACTGTTTAAAAGTTATCATCAGACGGAACCCTCAGTCCTCATTAACAAGAAATTTCCCTCAAAACATCAGCTTGAGAGAACATGAAACACCGCTCTATTTTAAGTGTAGTGATAAGATACTTGGAGGCGACGAAAGCCCCCTCCAAGTATAATCGATCATCTTATTTTTAGCATTTTTAAAAGGTATAATACCACTACGGCTCCCAAAACTGCCATGATAAATGAGCCAAACTGACCACCTATTTGTATATTCAGTAGATCAAACATAAATCCACCAGCAATAGCACCTATCACTCCGACAATAAGGTTACCAATCAGGCCATGACCACTTCCCTTAGTTATTAGTCCAGCGACCCAACCAACCAGGATACCTATAATAATAAAGCTTACCCAACTCATATTCTCTTCATCCTTTCGACTATTAAGATAATTTGATTAGTTTATTTGTTCTTTTTCCTTTTCCCTTTCTTTTAATAGTCTATTTTCTTCCTCTAATCTTTCTTTATCAACCATCTTTTCGTTTTCCTTTGATTTTTTGTCTGCTTTTTCTAATTTATTTACTTTTCCGGTTAGGTTATGAATTTTGACGCTTGATTTAATTTGTTTAACCATACTTAATAGTAGAACTATAATTGCACCAAAGATAGCAGAAATTAATATTACGATTGCTTGTGACATAGTATATTGCTCAGTTAGTACGTTAATAGTTACACTCCCTGAATTTTGTAATGCAAATACTACTACTAATATTGAGAACAATAAGGACAATATAAATGCTATTGGCATTAACCTCACTCCTTAATCTTTCATTTTAATTTAAAATTAATTTAAAAACCTTTTACGTAGAGAAAACGCTCGATATATGCAGACTCATTAGCGTTGCAATGATTTATTTTTTAATATTTTCTTCTTTCGGATGGATATCCTCTTTTATACGTTCTGTTTTTACATGAACGTCTTTTATGACATTAGAGATACCTTGCGCAGCATGATCCGCGGACTCTTTCATAATTTCAGCCTTTCTTTGGATGGTATCTTTGATGGTTTCAACAGTGTTGACAGCTTTAATCTTCATTTCTTCTCGTGTTTCTTTTCCCGACTTTGGAGCAAACAAAATTCCAGTTGCCACACTCACAGCTGTCACGATACCAATCCCTACAGCGATATTTTGCACTGCCTCTATTTTCTCTTTTCTTCTTCTTTCCTTACTTAGAACGTCTAGTAAATCTCTTAAAATCATATAAACCCCCACTTTTTTATTTAATACTACTATTAAGATTTATACTTGCTCATTGTTCTGATTTTTACTTTTTGTAATGATAATGATTAGTTTAACAATTCCCCAAGCAATGACAGCATAAACAATCATAGCGATAATTGTGCTTGGTTCTAGAACTGCTTTGGTCTCGATGCCATCAGTTGCCGCAGATCTAAAAATAGCTGTAAACGGAACCATGAAAAGCTCTGTAATTGAATAGATGAAAGATACAAATCCACTTCCAGGATTAGCTCCCAAAATCTTAAACACCAAGCGAAAAGCAAGTAAAATCTCTAGAACACCTAAAATGTAATAAACTACTCTTCTTGATGTAAGACTTGATTTATCTTTTTTAACAATGTCAATACTCATAATTTCTCCTCTGAATTATATTTTTTTATAATGATTCTTATCAAAAACTGTAAAGATTGTTTTATACTAAAGTTGCGGAGACGATATACCGGTCTGGAGCTTTGCCCACATATTCAAAGGGATAGCACGTAGTCAACGTCAAGACTGCTTGATCAGTGGGTACGATCACAGTTTTGTCGTCTTTATCGACAATCCGCGTGCCTGTTACTTCATAAGTGAAAACACCAGCAGAAGTCTCTACGATAATCAGGTCGCCCTTCTTCAGTTTATCTAATTCTCTGAAGACCGTTTCTCGATGCCCGGACAGAACACTATTGTCTTCTTCGCCAGGAAGCACACTTCCCAAATAATGCCCAACGCCCTTTTTTAATTCTTCCGTTCCTGTCCCCTGAAAAATTGGCAGTTCCCGACTCAAAGCTAGGATCGTAAGTTTGCCGATATTATCGCCCTTCGCAGGATATTCAGGATAAAGGCTAATTTGCTCTGCTTGTATAATTCGCTCTGCTTGTAAGTGCAGAGGTTCTGCGTCCATGGAAGAGTCAAAATTACTGTTAGTATTTGCATCGACAGAATAACCAGTCTGTTCAAAAATACTCAGCATTGCCCAAGAGATAAACCCTATCCCTAGAAACATAGTTCCTACGGATAGGATAGTTATTAGAAAACGTAATCTTCGTGGTTTTGCTCTATCCAAAACGCTTTCTATTCCTCCAACCTATGGCTCCAATAAGTGTTAAAACAGAGCCTATAAGAAGTACTTCATAAAAATTTGCAGACGTATCCGGAAGTTGTCCACCTGTCTCAGTCTCAGTGACAGGAACTACAAGCTCTTCAGGAACCTCAGGAACTATTGGTTCTTCAGGTACCTCAGGAACTACAGGCTCTTCAGGTACCTCAGGGACTATTGAAGCTACACAAAAATCATTTGTGATGGTATTGCCGTCTAGCGTCACCGCACCATTCCGTGCCAACAACTTGCCGTCCACCATTGCGCCAGTATTTGCTGTGATAGATGTCATTGCCAATATGTTTCCCGCGAAATAAGATTTTGTCCCTAAGGTAGCGGAGCTACCCACCGGCCAAAAGATATGGCAGGCTTGAGCACTGTTGATGAGGTTAACGTTACTGTCTGAGGCTGTGATCAGGGTAGAAGCAGTCTTAAATATGAAGACGCTATCTGGGTCGCCCTGGGCGTCAAGGGTGAGAGTGCCAGTTATCTGAAAAGTACCGTCGGCTGAATCGTAAATGCCAGGCGTTAACGTATTACCGCCAAGTTCAGTGGGAATGCGCGTAACAGGCAGTCTTCCGTTTGCGTCGTTATATGCGGTTACCAGATCATCTTTGGCCAGACTTGCCACGGCATCCCCCAAGTGTATGGCGCCACTGACTGATACGCTCGTCAAACCGGTCAAAGCAGTGCCGGGAAACACCCCTATATCTCCGCCAGCACTTCCGCTGATTGTTGTTGTCCCAGTATTAGTGATTGCAGAGCCAGCTAAAACAGCAAAACTGGAGGCTGTCCCAAGATTGACTAGCGATTGCGTTACCGAAGGGTCCGCCTCTGCCTTATTC
>JAGXFZ010000057.1 GCA_024637055.1 Gracilibacter sp.
CACGCCGCCAGCGTTCGTCCTGAGCCAGGATCAAACTCTCCAAAAAAATATTTCGGAGCATTGATCTGCTCGTTTTTAACTCATTATTATTTGACGAGTCTAGCTTAATTCTTATTCTTGTTGTTCAGTTTTCAATGACCATGGATGCCGTCGGCTTCTTGCGCCGGAAGAGTATTGTAACAAATTTTGCCGACGTATGTCAACTGGAAAATTATTCTTGTTTTCTGTGTCTTAATCGCTTGCCATGCTGTTGCGTCGGCAACATTTGATACTATATCATCTCTCGCCCAAGGTTTCAAGTCTCTAAATACTGTCTCAAATAACCACTATGTTTAAATTAGTTAAATTACCTCCTGATAACTCTTGATATCTAGATTATGATTAATATTACAAAAAACATAATTATTTTTAGACGGAGAACTTCAGCTATTAATCTAGATAATGTGTTTTTGAAAAGTGCTCTTCAAGAGACGCCAGTAAAGTGTCTGCGATAATGGCTAACAGTGCAGCAGTGAGAGCTCCTTGAAGAACAAATGCCGGGTTGTCTCTAACGAGACCAGCAATGATTGGTGAACCAAGGCCGCCAGCCCCTACCACTGCAGCTACAGTGGCTGTTCCGATGTTAATGACTACCGAGATTCTTACCCCTGCCATGATAACTTTCATTGCCAGAGGTAATTCAACTTTGATAAGTACTTGAAGATTACTCATACCCATTCCACGGGCAGCTGAAATCAATTCACCGGAAACAGCTTCTAGCCCCGAAATGGTATTTCTGGCTACCGGTAAGAGACTGTATAAAAATAGTGCCAAGATACTAGGTTTAAAACCAAAGCCTAATATGGGGACTGCCAGAGCAAGTACCGCTACCGGTGGGAACGTTTGACCTAATGTGGTTAAGTTACTCACCGCGGGCAGGAACTCTCGCCCTACTGGCCTGGTGACTAATAAGCCGAGGGTGAATCCAACTGAAACAGCGAGCCCACTAGATACCAGAACAAGAAGCAAGTGTTCCCTAAGCAGTTGGGGAAGAGATGCTCTGGGATAAATAAGTTCACTTTCAGCAGGAAAAATTATTCTTGATATACTCGTCCACAGGCTTTCATTAAAAATAAAAATAATAAAGGCTACCACGAGGAGTATTGGAAAAAGTATATTCGTGTGCCTTCTTTTTATTTTCATGACAGATCACCCTTATACGCTACTTTTTCTATATCCTCCAACCATACTTCTCCCAGAACCTTTTGTTCATCATCAGATACAGCCATTTTTTTCAATCTTGAACCAAGCATCTTAGAAAGTGCTTCCTCTAAGCTATCTTCTTGTTTCACTGTTAACTCATCTAGGTTGGCTATGTCCATACCCTCAGTACCAGAGGTTAAGACAGCTGGTCTCATTAAACTTTTGACAAAAAAACGTTGTAATAATTTAAGAGTTCTATCGGTGCCTACAAAATCTCGCACAAAACTATCTGAGGGTGCAGAAAGGATTTTTTCTGGAGTGTCGTACTGGACTAATGTGCCTGCTTTCATCACCGCTATTCGATCGGCCAACCTGATAGCCTCATCTATATAATGTGTTACAAATACTACTGTTTTTTTTAAGTCTTTTTGAATTTTAATAAATTGCGTATGTAGATTATCCCTGTTTATTGGATCAACTGCTCCAAAAGGTTCGTCCATAAGTAAAATATCCGGGTCTGCCGCAAGGGCACGAGCGACCCCGACTCTCTGAGCCTCCCCACCGGAGAGTTCTCTAGGATACTTTTCTAGATACTGTCCTGGCTCTAGCCCAACTAAGCTAACAAGCTCTTTAACTCTGAGAGCGATTCTCTTTCTGTCCCACTCTAGAAGGCTGGGAACTAACCCTACATTCTCTGCAACTGTCATATGGGGAAACAGGCCAATGCTTTGAATAACGTATCCAATCTGCCTTCTTAGTATCTCTGGCTGAAACTCTGTTACATTTTTTCCCATAACATAAATAGATCCATCAGTTGGTTCCAACATCCTATTGATCATTTTCAGAGAGGTAGATTTACCACAGCCAGACGGACCGACGAGAACACAAACATCACCTGCATGAATATTAATCGAAAAGCTATCCAGGGCCACAGTACTACCATATTTTTTTGTTACATTTTCCAATTTAATCATTTCTGTCCTCCAGATATACCTTTAGGTGTCGCCATAATTATTATCCCTTGCATAATCAAGTCCGCCGATAGTGCTAATATAATTACTGGAATAGCGCCGAGTAAGATAAGATCGGGGGCCGCCTGACCTAAACCTTGAAATACAAAGATGCCAAGCCCTCCAGCTCCAATCAGTGCTGCTACTGTAGTGTTGCCGATGGACTGGACAGTAGCGGTGCGAATACCACTGAGTATAATGGGTAAAGCTAGTGGAATTTCAACTTTAAAAAGAAGTTGTTGCCTGCTCATCCCCATACCCAATCCTGCATCAATAATGGAATAGTCTATTATATTTAGACTGGTATAAGCGTTTCTAATAATGGGGAGCAATGAGTAAAGGGTTAAAGCTATAAGAGCCGGTGTCCAACCAATTCCCTTTATACCAAATTGACGTAGAAGGGGGAAAGCCTCCGAAAGCAGGGCAAGGGGAGCTATCATTAAACCAAACAGTGCCAGGCTAGGGACTGTTTGGACGGTATTGGCGATGAAAAAAACGAACTTACCAGCTGTCTTTATTCTAAAGGCTAGGATTCCCAGCGGAACCCCTAAAATTGTTCCTAGCCCCACAGCTAATCCTGCCAATGAAATATGTTGGTATAGTTCAAGCACAAACCTTTCTTTACGCGAAAGTAATTCTTTAGCGATTGAAAGTTCATTCAAAGAGCCGTTACTGATAAAAAACAGTAGTAAAATAGGCCCCGTCGCTGATACTGCTAACTTCAATATTCTAGATTCTAGTTGCTTGATTGAAGCAAATAAAACTATATAGGCAGCCACTGCAATTGACCAAGCACCAGCTCCCAAAGAGAACCGAGCAATGGCATTTTCGGGTGATGTCATAGAAAGTGCCGCTTCACCAGCGAACCAGAAAGTAATAACGATAACGGTACCTGCGGCCAATCCCGAGAGAGCGTTAAGGCCATTATGAGAACCTTTTATAAAAGACAGTACGAGCATTAAGACAAGTAAACTCAAAAAAACGCCTGTCTCTACATTGGGAATAGCTTCCCATATCGACAGACCTATTCCACTTGATAACCTGTTGGGACGGTAGGTTAAGTAGCTGAGAAAAAAGAAGGAAGCAAGTCCTAGCGACGTGCCCAGGCAAGCTACTTTATCTATCTTTGCTTGGTACAACGCTCAACTCACCTCCATTGGTTCTTAAAATTCATGTGCTCTTTTACTATATATGGCTGGCATTACTTTTCTATAGAAAACCTTTGGAGGTTAAGTAGTCTTTAGCGACAGTTGAGGCTTGCTGACCTTCAATTGCTATCTTGGCATTGAGAGTTTGTAGCGTAGTGAGGTCAAGTGATTCAAATACAGGATTTAAAATATCCGATATTTCCGGGTACTGATCATATATTTTTCCCCTCACTAATGGCGCTGGTTGGTATACTGGTTGGACTCCTCTTGTATCCTCCAGAATAAACAGTCCCAAAGCAGCTAAGGCTCCGTCCGTACCGTATGCCATAGCAAAGTTAACACCATCTGTTTTTTCAGCAGCAGCTTTTTCCGTCTGTACGGTGTTACCTCCCGAAAGAGAAAGCAGTTGGTCATTTATAAGCTCGAAGCCGTAAGTCTTTTGAAATGCAGGCAGAGCAGCCGGACTGCTTATAAATTCCTCGGAACAGGCAAGCTTGACATTTCCTCCCCTATTCACGTATGCTGCGAAATCATCCATAGTAGCCAGGTTTTCAGCCTCAGCCAAATCTTCTCTTGCCGCAATAGCCCATGTATTGTTGGCAGGAGCGGGTTCAAGCCAAACTACATCGTTTTTCTCTAAATCATTTTCTCTTACAGTCTCATATCCTTGTTCAGCATCTTTCCACAGTTCGGAATCCGTATCATCAAAGAAGAAGGCACCGTTTCCGGTATAGTCAGGATAAATGTCTATTTCACCGCTAAGTAAAGCTTTGCGGATTACATCCGTTGGTCCAAATTCCGTTTTGTCAACTATATCGAAACCCTTATCCTTAAGTATCGCAATAATCATCTGGCCTAGTAATGCTCCTTCAGTATCAATTTTAGAAGCAACTATAATGGGGCCTTTTTCCTGAGGTGTTTCATTTGCTGTTCCTCCCGATGAACAACCACTGATAAGTATTAGCATTATTAACATGATAATAGAATATTTGAGAAACTTTTGCATAAAAAACCACTTCCTTATTATTGTAATCACTAATATTTATGTTCTGCTATTTAATCTTCTCGCGGTTTCATGGTAGGGAACAGAATTACATCTCTAATTGAAGCCGAGTCCGTCAACAACATCACCAGTCTATCTATTCCAACTCCTAAACCACCTGTAGGGGGAAGGCCGTATTCTAGTGCCTGCACAAAATCTTCATCCATCATATGTGCCTCATCGTCTCCCTTTTCCCTCTCAGCCACTTGTTTTTCAAATCTTCCCCTTTGATCTATCGGGTCATTCAATTCCGAGAAGGCATTGGCTGTTTCTCTACCATAGATAAAGACTTCAAATCTATCTGTGAATTCTGGATTCAGAGCGTTCCGTTTAGCTAATGGGGATATTTCAACAGGATGTCCTATAATAAAAGTCGGCTGAATAAGTTTAGGTTCAACATATTCTTCGAAAATCGCATTAATTATCTTACCTTTACTATCATCTTTTTTTATAGTCAACCCCTTAGCGACTGCTACTTTACGTGCTTCTTCATCAGTACTAATTTCTTTAAAGTCGACATCAGCGTATTCTTTTATAGCATCAATCATAGATAATCTACGCCATGGTTTAGCGAAGTTAATTTTTTCCCCTTGATATTCTATCTCTAAACCGTTGTTTACTTTCCCTACAATGTGAATCACCATTTCTTCCATCAAGTCCATAATATCTTCATAGTTGGCATAAGCTTGATATAGTTCCATCATTGTAAACTCGGGGTTATGTTTGATAGAGATCCCTTCGTTACGAAAATTCCGTCCAATTTCAAATACTTTCTCAAACCCACCAACAATTAATCTTTTCAAAGGTAGCTCTAATGCTATCCTTAAATACAGGTCCATATCGAGAGTGTTATGATGGGTAACAAAGGGTCTAGCAGTGGCCCCGCCTGGAATACTTATGAGAGTTGGGGTCTCCACTTCTAGGAAACCGTTGTTCTCCAAGTATTCGCGCATTGCCCTAATTATTTTGCTTCTGGTAACAAAGGTTTCTCGGACCTCTGTATTCATTATTAAGTCTAGATATCGCTGCCGATAGCGAGTCTCCACGTTAGTGAGGCCATGAAATTTTTCAGGCAGTGGTCTCAGCGATTTAGATAAAAGGGTTATTTCCGAAACCCTAACAGAAATCTCTCCCTTTTGAGTTCTGAATACCGTTCCCTTGATGCCCACAATATCTCCAATATCATGAGTTGAAACTATTTGAAAAACTTCTTCTCCTACCGCGTCCATCCGTATGTAAGCCTGAATACGTCCTGCCATATCCTGAACATGAATAAAAATAGTTTTTCCCTGGTCACGTTTAGACATGATACGGCCAGCAATCGAAACTTGTTGCCCTTCTAGTTCAGGAAAATTATCGATAATTTCCGAAGACATATGGGTTCTTAAATAGCGATCTGCGTACGGCTCAATTCCTTGATGACTAAGTTTTTCCAATTTGTCTAGTCGAACTCGCATAAGCTCGTTTACATTTTCTAGATTGTTTTCCATGATTATATCCCCCACCCTTTGCTTCTGTTCATAGTATAACAAAAATAATTACGTGTAAACACTAAGCCCGCAATACCTTTCTGGTATTACGGGCTGGCTTTCAAGGTATATTCACATTCTTATTCCATATAAGATCTAACCCTATAGTATATCAATTACTTCATAACTAATTGTTCCAGCTGGTACAGTTATCTCAATTATACTTCCCTTGGAATGTCCCAAAACAGCCTTGCCAACAGGAGATTCATTGGAAATTTTATTTACAGTTGGATCGGCCTCGGCTGAACCGACAATAGTGTATTCCTCGTTTTCTCCCATTTCTATATCTTTGAGTACAACCGTACTTCCCACGACAACCTGATCTCTTTGCTCATTATCGTCAATAACTCTGGCATTCCTAAGCATCTTTTCTAGAGTAATTATTCGTCCCTCTACAAATGCCTGCTCCATTTTGGCATCTTCATACTCGGAATTCTCAGAGATATCCCCAAATTCAATAGCCTGTTTAATCCTTTCGGCAACTTGCTTTCTTCTCTGGGTTTTGAGGATTTCCAATTCTTCCTCGTGCTTTTTTAATCCTGCTAGAGTTAATATTACCTCTTTTTCGGGCATAAAAATAACCCTCCTTCTCTTCCCTTTCTAGTATTCTTGGTTGCGAATCAGTTACTTAAGTTCATGGGAAAACATTGTATGTGAGACATTATATACACATGTAAAAAAAATATACACTGTAATATTTTTCCTAGTTAATAATACTCGTTATTATAATTAACCTCTAAATTATTGTCAAGCAATTTTGAGATATCCTTATCCTTCAAAATATGCCTACTTTGAGAAGACACTTCTAAAAATACTTTTCATTTCTTCAGGATCTTGACTTCTCATTAATTCGTTTCTATAATCAGCAGCGTTTCTTATCCCTTTAATGTACCAAGATGCATGTTTGCGTATCTCGTTGATTCCAATCCTTGTCCCTTTATATTTCAATACCTTCTCGAAGTGGAGGAGCAGGACCCGCAGTCTCTCATTATTGTCAGGTTCTAGTTTCATTAATTTTCTGCTATCTAAAAACCCTTGGGTTTGGCCAATCAACCATGGATTGCCTAATGCACCTCTACCGATCATAACCCCATCACAGCCCGTTAGTTCAATCATTTTTCTTGCATCTTCAGGTGTTGTAATATCTCCATTTCCAATAAGTGGAATACTAATCTTATCCTTTATTTGCCTAATATATTCCCAGTCTGCTTTACCTGAATAGAACTGTTCTCTTGTTCTGGCATGTACTGTTAACATACTAATACCAACAGCTTCTAATCTACTAGCAAGCTCCGGAGCGCTGATTTCACTATAACACCATCCTAAGCGCATCTTAGCTGTAACCGGTATATCAACTGCCTTGACTACTCGGCGAGCGATTTCTTCTGCTAACGATAAATCCCTAAGTAGTGCTGCACCTTCTCCATTCCTTACTATCTTAGGTGTGGGACAACCCATATTCAAATCGATAATATCGGCACCGTGTTCAACGACCATTCTAGCAGCCTTCGCCATAGTATCCGGATCAGAACCAAAAATCTGAACAATACGTGGCTCCGGTTCTCTATCCAAATCAAGCATTTTTACGGTTTTGGAATTATTATGGAGCAGAGCTTTATCACTTATCATCTCTGTCACTGTATATTTTCCACCTAGGTGGCAGATAATCTCTCTGAAAGCTTTATCGGTTATACCTGCCATCGGTGCCATGATAACAGGCTTATGCATAATGTGTTTACCTAGTTTCATTTTACAACCTCAGTTAAGGTTTTTTTCATATATAATTAAGAGTCCTTCAAGGGTTAAAAAAGGATCTACTATCTCTATCATTTCAGAATCTTCGGCAATGAGTTCTGCCAACCCTCCTGTAGCTATCACTTTAGTTTGACTTGATACTTCCTTTTTCATTAATTGGACTATACGATCGACTTGACCGCAGAAACCATAATAGATTCCTGCTTGCATACCACTAATTGTGTTTTTCCCTATGATATTCTTAGTTTTAACCACTTCTATCCGCGGAAGCTTTGAAGCTCTCTGAAACAAAGCTTCAGTAGATATTCCTATGCCTGGAGCTATTGCACCTCCTAAATATTCTCCTTTACTACTAATAACACAGAAGGTCGTTGCCGTTCCAAAATCGACTATGATTAATGGCCCACCGTATTTAGTGAAAGCTGCAACAGCATTGACTATCCGGTCAGCACCGACTTCTCTAGGGTTATCATATATAATTGAGATACCAGTTTTGGCACCGGGACCTACGATAAAAGGATTAACCTTAAAGTATTTTTTTATCATTTGTTCCAGAATAGGAGTCACAGGTGGCACGACTGAAGAAATGATAGCACCTGTGATGCTATCAAAATGGAGACCGTTAAAATCGAAAAGATTTTTTAATATCACAGCATATTCATCTTCTGTACTAAATTTATCTGTGGATACTCTCCAGTGATAGCTGAGTTTCTGTTCCCGATAAACCCCAAGTACTATATTTGTATTTCCTACGTCAAATACTAAAATCATTTGCTTCTTCCCCCTATAACAAAATTATATCTTTTCGGTAAAAGTGATGTGCTTTTGCATAGAGGGCTTCATCTCATCAACAACCATGGAAAAATCTACTGCCATTACCGAGTGCGTAAGCTTGCCTACAGACAGGATATCCACACCTGTTTCAGCAACTTCTCTAATGTTTTCTTCAGAAATCCCGCCAGAAGCCTCAATGATTGCTTTATTATTTATTACTCTTACGGCGACTCCCATATCTTCTAGGGACATATTGTCCAGCATAATAACATCTACACCATTTTCCAAGGCATCTTGGACCTGATCTAAGGTTTCACATTCCACTTCTATCTTGACCATATGCCCTACTACTTCCTTGACCCTAGAGATAGCTATATCTAAACCACCTACTACAGCATGGTGGTTATCTTTAAGCATAACCGCATCATAAAGACCAAACCTATGGTTATGACCACCACCAACCCTCACCGCATACTTCTGTAAGCTTCGCATCCCAGGCATAGTTTTGCGTGTATCTACAATTTTCACTCCCAGATCTGATACAATATCCACTAGCCTCTTAGTCATGCTGGATATCCCAGACAAATGCTGCATAAAGTTGATTGCGGTCCTCTCAGCCTGGAGTATTCCAGCTAAAGGTCCAATTACTTTCATAACAAGGGTTCCAGGAGAGATCCTATCCCCATCATTAACATAGCTTTCCACCCTTATACGTGAATCCACTTTTTGAAAAACCATCTCAGCGATGCTCAAGCCACATAAAATACCATGCTCTTTCGCGTAAATCTTAGCTTCTCCTAAGTGGTTGGCAGGGATAATCATAGTGCTAAGATCTCCTGTGCCGATATCTTCTTTTAACGCTCTTTCAACTAATTCACTATATTGCAACATAGCTAACATTTTTTTCTCCCTTTTTATACACGGAATGCTTCCGCCAGTCCTCTAATGGCTCGGGGTAGTCGCTTCGGTAATGCCCACCTCTGCTCTCTTGGCGTTCGAAAGCTGATTTGACAATAATGGAACCAAGTGTAAGCATATTTCCCAGTTCAAGTTCAGGAATTTTCACTCGCGGTACATAAACCTCTTTTAATCTCTCTATTCTAGCATATGCATCTGACAGGCCTTCTGTATTACGTATTATTCCTACTCTATCCCACATAATTTCTCGTAGTTCTGCTCTTATTCTTTCAACATCAGTCTTATATCTTTTGTTACTTTTTACATGGTTTGTAAAGGACTTAGCATCTCCCCATCTGGGAAGTGGTCTTGTTTCTTGCTTTATTTTCTCGGTAATCATTTCGGCAAATACCAGTCCATCTAATAGAGAGTTACTAGCAAGTCGATTAGCCCCATGCACTCCATTGCAGGCACATTCTCCACAAGCGTAAAGATTAACAAGGCTAGTTTGCCCGGAATTATCGACTTTAACTCCGCCCATAATATAATGGGCCGCTGGCCCAACTGGAACAGGAGTGGTCGAAATATCTATACCATACTGCAAGCAGGTTTTATATATTTTGGGGAATCTCTCCTGAACTTTTTGAGAGTTAATATAGCTGAAATCTAGATATACTGTGCCAGTTTTCATCTGTTCCCAAATCGCTCTGGCCACAACATCTCTTGCTGCCAGCTCTTGACCGGGAATACTTTCCATAAACCTTTTCCCCTGTGAATTTAGTAATTTGGCTCCTTCCCCTCGTGCAGCCTCGGAGATAAGAAAACTGGGAACACCAGGTATTAGTAAAGCAGTCGGGTGGAACTGAATGAATTCCATATCCATAAGTTCTGCTCCTGCCCGATAGGCAGCAACTATTCCATCTCCTGTTGTTACCGCAGGGTTAGTAGTATGTTTATATAGCTGTCCCAAACCACCTGTGGCGATAATTACAGTTTTAGATAACCAAGCCTCCATCTTGCAATTATTATCAAGAACTAAGGCACCGATTACTTCATTATCATTATTCTTTATGAAATCTATAACAAAGTAATTTTCTTTTACTTGGACAGAACTATTCCGCACTTTCTCCACAAGGGCCCGCTCAATTTCCCCACCTGTAGCATCTCCTTTAGCGCGCAAAACCCTTTTCCTACTATGAGCACCTTCAGTGGTAAAGTCTAGCATATCATCATGTCTATCGAATTGCGTGCCTAGTTCAATTAATTTTCTAACACAATTGGGCCCTTTTTCAGCCAGTATTTTGACAGCATCAATATTACATAAACCGCCCCCTGCCTTGATAGTATCCCCGTAGTGAGACTCAGGTGAATCTTCAAGGTTAAGTGCTACGGCTATACCCCCTTGGGCATGTTCCGTATTGCTTTCCATAATATTTTTCTTTGTCAGGATAGTTACTTCATATTTTTCGCTAAGATTGATTGCCGTAAACAATCCTGCTATACCACTACCAAGAATAAGAACCTCTGTATATTTTACATCGATACTATTCTTATCCCAAGGAATTAGATATTCATTATCTTGCATTTCTACACTCATTCCACAAATATATATTTAAATTTATTTAGAAACCATCAGCATTCTTTCTAGCGCACCTATAGCCTTTTGTCTAATATCTTCAGGTACTTTGATTTGGGGTGAAAGGTCTCGCAGGGCATTTCTAACCTTCAACAGACTAGTCTTCTTCATATTCGGGCACTGCATATCATCTGATGCCATATAAAAATTCTTATCTGGGCAACGCTTTTGTAGTTCATGTAAAATACCACATTCTGTCCCAATAAAAAATTCTTTATTAGGGGAACTTTCTGCATACTTTATTATTCCTGCTGTAGACCCTACATAGTCAGCTTCCTGCCAAACTTCTTCACGACACTCCGGATGTACTAAAACTTCCGCTAGCGGATTCTCAGCACGTCTCTTCAAAACATCTTCTTTTTTTAAACGGTGATGAGTAGGACAGAAACCTGGCCAATAACTTATCTTCCTATTTGTCTTAGCGGCGACATATCTACCTAGGTTCTCGTCGGGAACGAATAAAATTTCTTGATCTGATAAGGACTCGACAACTTTCTGCGCATTCGATGATGTGCAACAGATATCACTTTCGGCTTTAACTTCAGCAGAAGAATTCACATAACAAACTACTTTAACACCAGGGAATTTTGCTTTTTCCTCCCTCAAGCTTTCCGCATCTACCATATCAGCCATAGGGCACCCTGCATCAACTTCGGGTAGAAGCACTATCTTATCTGGAGAAAGGATAGCTGCACTTTCAGCCATGAAATGCACCCCACAGAATACTATGACATCTGCATCCGTAGCAGCAGCCTTTTGAGCTAATTGCAGGGAATCCCCAACGAAATCAGCAATATCTTGTATTTCGCCCGGCTGATAGTAGTGAGCAAGGATTATAGCATTTTTTTCTTTACGCAGGTCTTTTATCTCAGCAATTAGCTGATGTTGATGATCATTATCCATCTTCATTTTTCCTTTCCCTAAAAAACGACACCTTTGTTCTAAATTCTATGCTTAGCGGTAAAATGTGTCAAGCCCGTACTCCATGAGTTTCTTGAGATAGTATAGAGTCTATAGCGTTATTGTGATCTACTAAAACTATTTTCGGGGAATAATTCTTTAGTTCAATATCTTCAAGCATAGTATAAGTTATGATTATAACCTCATCCCCTACCTGAACAAGGCGGGCCGCTGCTCCATTGAGACAAACCGTCCCTGAATTTCTTTCCCCAGATATAACATACGTCTCCAATCTGGCTCCATTAGAATTATTGACAACTTGAACTTTCTCATTAGGTAATATATCAGCTTGTTCCATCAAATAACTATCGATGGTTATACTTCCTATATAATTGAGATCCGCACCTGTAACCTTTGCCTTATGAATTTTTGATTTCATCATATGTCTAATCATTACTCTTATACCTCCAGTATTATATTATCTATTAAACGGGTTGAACCAAATTGAACTGCTAAAGATATTACTACAGCACCTTCAATCTTTTCAATCTGTTCCAGATTATGAGCATTACGGACTTCTACATACTCAATTTTCCCTTTAGACTCCTTACTTATTCTATCTATGATTTTTGTTTTAATCACATCAGCGTTGGTTTCGTTTTCAGCAATCAACACTGCTCCCTCTTGCAGTGAACTATAAAGAATAGGAGCTTGTTGTCTTTCCTCTGAGCTTAGGTAGGAATTACGAGAACTCATCGCTAATCCATCATGCTCACGAACTGTGGGGAAAGCTATCAACTGTACTGGTATATTTAAGTCTTTGACTACTTGACTAATGACTACGAATTGCTGATAATCTTTCTGCCCGAAATAAGCTAAATCCGGCAAAACTATATTGAATAATTTGCTTACAACTGTTGCCACTCCTTTAAAATGACCAGGTCGTTTACTCCCGCATAATATCTCACTTATTTGGGTAACATTTATTGTCGTAAGACTCTGTCCGTTAGGATACATCTCCTTAGCTGATGGGACGAAGAGCATGTCCACCCCTGCTTCTTGTGCAAGGGTGGAATCCCGCACTAAATTACGAGGGTAGCGATCAAAGTCTTCATTCTTCCCGAATTGTAAAGGGTTAACGAAAATACTCATTATAATATATACTTTTTCCCGATCTTCGTCATCTTTTCTGGCATCTTCAACCATAGCAAGGTGCCCATAATGCAAAAAACCCATTGTAGGAATAAGTACGATTGCCTTCCCTTGTTCTCTTGCAATTAAAATATTTTCTCTTAAATTACTTATATACCCAGTTATTTTCATCCTTCATCACCCCCTTCACAGTTCGCCAAACTTAATAATATATCCAGTTCTTTTAATGCTTCCCGATTATAGCTTCCACCAACTAGAACATTCCGTTCTTCACCCAGTTCCATTGCTAGCCTACCAAGACCTTTATAGACATCTTTAAGGTCAGATGGTATTTCTTGCAAATGTTTACCAACAACTTCTGCATCCCCTCTTGCTATGGGACCAGTTAGAGCATTAGGCAATCCTAATTTTTCGATATTATGATACGAACCCGCCATTAAAGGTAACAGCGATTCCAGAGCACTTTGCTTATTTATTCCTGCCTGTTCAAAAAGTTTGACAGCTAAAAATGCTAGGGAAACCAAATAATTCGAAGCTACTACTGCCCCTGCGTGATAAAGCGTCTTCTGCGTCGGATCTATCTTATGAGGTATGCCTCCCAAAAGCTTAACTACTGCTTCTCCGATTTCTTCGCTTTCTTGACTATCCCCTTCAATCCCAAAATTGGTTCCTTGCATTAATAATAAGGCACTGTCAATATTGGCAAAAGCCTGAAGAGGATGAATAGAGAGGTATCCAACAGGTAGGTCCAGATTTTGGCACATTATTTCCGATCGTAAAGATCCTGAACAGTGAACCCAGGTCTGTCTAGGTTTATTCTCTTTTTCTTTAGTCAGTTGAATAGCCACTTCCTCTATAGAGCTGTCCTGAGTGGTAATGAACAAGACATCAGCTATCTTAGCCAATTCATCCAGCCTCAGACGTGGAGTCTGAAGATATGAGCAGAAACGTTCATAAGATTTATTACTGCGGGTATTTACCCCTATACACTGCCAACCTGCATTATCTAATAAAGTAGCAATTGTTGTCCCGACTACACCTGCACCAATTATTCCAAATTTCATATACAAATAAAACACCTCGCCATTAGGTGAAGGTGTTTAAATTTCTGCCTCCACCGTCTCAGTACTGTAATCCAAGCGGTTTATGCCCATATTTTCCTCAATTAAATAAACTCGTTTATGTAAACAATCTCGCCTTTTGATTACGGTACAATTCCCTTTAGGGATACTGTCCATCACATCCTGTCTATTATAAGACATATAACTTTATTTAAAAAGGGTTTTTTTTACCTTTCCCTCTCCTTTAGTAGCTATTACTGATCTACCTGAGGGTAGAATAAGTTCGGGAGCTATTTCTCTGAGCGGAGCAAGCACGAATTCTCTCTTCTCCATAAAAGGGTGCGGTATTGTTAAATTTTCGGTTTGAATAGTCAAGTTATCATATAATAGGATATCTATGTCTATCTCCCTAGGTCCCCAATGAACAAGTCTTTGTCTGCCAATTCTGTTTTCTATTTGCTGACAAGCATGAAGCAGTGATTCTGGATCGAGGACAGTGTCAATTAAAATAACTATATTGAGAAATAATTGTTGTTCTATCATCCCCCACGGTTCTGTTTCATAGATACTTGATATGCTTATAATGTCAATTTCGGGTACACTATCAAGATATCTTAGGGTTTTCTCTAAGTTATCATTTCGGTCACCTTTATTGGTACCCATACTCAAATACGCTCTCATATTTGCTTCTCTCTGGTTATCTCTACAGAGACATCTTTAAACACTCCAGGTATCGGAGCATTAGGTTTATGAACTACAACTCTTAACCCTATACAGTCAAATTGATTGAGCACTCTAGTTAGAATGGTATCTGCAAGTGTTTCGATTAAAGCAAATTGTTCTCTTTCAACACATTTTTGGACGACTGAATATACTTCAATATAATTAATAGTCCCAGATAATTGATCCGTCTTCATCGAAATATTATCATCTAAATATATATCTACATCAACTAAGAACCTTTGCCCAATTCTTTTCTCTTCTTCTAAAACACCATGATAGCCATAAAACTCCATCCCTTTAATATGAATGATTTTATTTTCCTTCATATTCCACTCCTCTTTTGCGTCTCATAATTTGATCAACCATCAAAGCAGCCTTTTTGTTCTCCAGAACATCATGTACTCTCAGAATATCAACACCCGCAGTAATACCTAATGCTCCAAGCGCTATTGTTGGTTCAAGTCTTTCTTCAACAGGAAGGTTGAGTGTTCTGCCTATAACAGATTTGCGTGATATACCTAAAAGGATTGGAAAACCCAGTACTTTAAGTTCTTCCAGTCTGCTTAAGACCTCCATGTTCTGATCTGGATTTTTTCCGAATCCTATTCCAGGATCAACAATAATTTTTTCTTGGCTAATTCCGTTACCCAAAGCTATATCGATACTGTGAGCCAAGTATTCTAAAATCTCTCCCATCAAGTTGTCATAATCTGTGTTGTCTTTATTGTGCATAAGTACAACTGGAGCATCGTATTTAGCAATAACTTTAGCCATCTTAGAATCTTTCTGGAGTGCCCATATATCATTAATCATATGAACTCCAGCTTTTAAAGCCTTCTCTGCAACTTCCGCTTTTTGAGTATCTACCGAGATGGGAACAGGACAACTGTTTATTAATTCAAGGATTATTGGCTTTAGTCTCTCCCATTCATCCTCAGCACTAATACTAATGTATCCGGGACGAGTTGATTCCCCGCCTATATCTATTAAATCTGCCCCTTGAGCTACCATACTCTCGGCCTGCGCTAACGCATAACTAGGATTTAGAAACATCCCTCCATCAGAAAAAGAATCGGGAGTTACATTCAGTATTCCCATAATTAGAGTTTTACTGCCTAATTCTAAAATTTTCCCTCTACAATCAATATTCCTTAAGGCATTGCTGTTCATTTTCAACAGTAGATTTAGGAGAGCTTCACCCGTTACCTTCAGCCCGAAGGGTTGTGCTCTTAACTTCGAAGCTAACCTCTTTAATTGTTTCTCGTTGCCCATCAGGAGCACATCAGTATGAGGTATACTATTGACCACAACTTCACGATGAACTGCAGCATCACCTCCTATAGATAACATCTCTTCTTTCAAAATATGAGCGGCAGGCAATCGTACCTTATCTAGCTTGATAACACGCGTTACAGCCTTTCCCTTCATATATTGAATTCCTCCAGAGTCTACCCCTATCTGCATCAGCGCTTTCTCTGCCTGCTTAAGATTCTCTATTTTTAACCAGCGCATATTATTTGCCATATGAAACCTCCTTGCCCTTTAGCTTGTCTCAATAGTATAAATATAATTAGCGTTGTTTGGCAAGAAAAAATAAGGAGAAAGCCTATTCAGCCTTCTCCAAACTATCGAGATATTGATGTAGTTTAGCAACTTCGTCTTAGCGGCTAATTGCTACATACCCTTAAAACAAACCAGTTATCTTCCCTTCAGAGTCAATATCCATGTTCATGGCAGCAGGCCGTTTAGGCAAACCAGGCATGGTCATAATCGCTCCGGTAATAGGAACCAGGAATCCGGCTCCAGCTGATAAGCGAAGCTCTCTGACCGTGATTGTAAACCCAGTGGGCCGTCCAAGCTTTGTAGGATCATCAGATAAGGAGTACTGTGTCTTGGCCATGCATATAGGTAGCTTTGCGTATCCCATCTCCTCATATTTCTTCATAGATACTTCAGCTTCTTTAGTAAAGGCAACATCTTCTGCTCCATAAATATTTTTGCAAATTTTTTCAATCTTAATACGAATAGGTTCATCTTCACCATATAGCACTTTAAAATTGGATTTTTTCTCATCTAGTGTCTTGAGTACTGTTTCGACTAACTCTGAACCGCCATCTCCACCTTTGGTGAAAACTTCTGAAAGGGCAACCTCTACCCCAAGTTTACCACAACGTTCCCGCACAAACTCTAGTTCTGCTTGGGTATCCGTAGGGAAACGGTTAAGTGCTACTACAACTGGCACTCCAAATTTGGCAATATTCTCGATATGTTTCTCTAAATTTACAATACCGCTAGCAAGAGCTTCCAAGTTCTCGTTACCCAGGTTCTCTTTAGATATACCACCATTAAGTTTTAAAGCTCTAACGGTAGCTACTAATACAGTTAAGTCAGGTTTTAGGCCAGCAAAACGACATTTAAGGTTAAAGAATTTTTCTGCTCCTAAATCTGCTCCAAACCCTGCTTCAGTAATGAGGTAGTCAGTAAGTTTTAATCCTAGCTTAGTCGCCACTACGCTATTACAACCATGAGCTATATTAGCAAAAGGTCCACCATGGATAAATACAGGAGTATTCTCCAAAGTTTGGACAAGATTCGGTTTTATGGCATCCTTCATAAGAAGAGCCATCGCTCCTTCAGCTTCTAAGTCTTTTGCTGTTATGGGCAGTCCATCATAAGTATAAGCTACTACAATCTTACTGAATCTTTCTTTAAGATCCATTAGATCTTCCGCTAAGCAAAGTATGGCCATTATTTCAGAAGCAACCGTAATGTCAAAGCCATTTTGTCGGGGGATGCCATCCATTTTTCCACCTAAACCAATTACGATATTACGAAGAGCACGGTCATTCATATCCATGACTCTCTTGAATACTATTTGTCGTGGATCAATATTAAGAACATTTCCCTGTTGGATGGAGTTATCTAACATAGCTGCTAATAAATTATGAGCAGAAGTAATAGCATGAAAATCGCCGGTGAAGTGGAGGTTAATATCTTCCATCGGAACCGCTTGTGCATATCCTCCTCCGGCCGCTCCACCTTTTATACCAAAACATGGCCCCAGAGAAGGTTCTCTTAAGGCTATCATCGCTTTTTTACCTGCTTTGACCATAGCCTGGCCTAGGCCTACTGTTGTTGTGGTTTTACCTTCTCCCGCAGGTGTTGGATTAATTGCCGTCACTAGAATTAGCTTACCGTCAGCGTTATCTTTTACCCTTTTCCAAACATCAAGACTAATTTTAGCTTTATACTTCCCATGGTAATCTAAGTCATTATCACTAAGTCCGATTTGGGAAGCAATTTCGCCTATATGTTTCATTTGGGCTTCTTGAGCAATCTGGATATCTGTTTTCACCGTTAGTCAACTCCTTATTTTTATTTTATGTAGTGGAGCAACTTGCTCCAAATTGCAAACTGTATTCCAATTATATAACATAATGGTATTTTCTGTATATAGCATAGTAGTTATCTGCATGGCTTAGAATCAAAAAATGAGACCCTATTTAATAGAGGTCTCATTTTATCCATAAGTCTCAAGATAACCATACGTTTAATATATTTAGCTGTCGGACCTGCTAGCGTAATTCATACTATATCCGCCTTTATATGAAGGCACTGTTACTATCTCTCTTACTATTTCCGCCTTCATCCCAGCTTGTCTAAGAGGAAGAAGTTCTAATTTTGTAACATAATCAACCAACCTATCTTGGTCACCTATTGCTAATATTTCATAAGAAGATTCTCCAGTCCTACTTATAGGAACAGAATTAACAAGAATGGTCGATGTCCCGCTCATGACAATGGACGTCGGGCCAACTACTCTTTGTCCATTAACACTTATCGCTTCAGCACCCGCGAATTTCATCGTGTTAATTATTCGTCGTAAATCATCTGTATTAAGTGGAAAAGGTAAATGAGCGTCATGCACACTATCGTTAATAATCATTTTTATCCCTGGACCTTGGACAGTAATTGTACCGTCAGCAATTTTAAGCTCATCCAGCCTTGCTATCAAATAAGGGTTTTTTAGGTCTTCGTTTCTGGCACTTTCCAGCTGACTGGTTAACTTCTTATACTCTTCCTGTAAAAGATTATTCTCATCCTGCAGAGTTTGCATGACGGCATTCGTCTGAGAAAGTCTTTCTTTCTGAATTTCCGCAGCAATATCCACTTCCTTTTGAGCCTGAATTTGGAGAGAAATGAGGAATCCTATAGCCACTCCTGCGATAGTGGCCACAGTTATAATATGTTTATTAAACATCTCTAACCCTCCTTAACCGGCTCAGCATAACGGTATTTATACTCCTTGGCAGCCGGGATAGTTAATGATCCCTCTGGGACCTCGAGCTGACGCGTTATACCATATTGTTCTTGGTATTCTCCAAGCTTATCCCAAAAATAGAACTGCAGGGCAGACTGTAGATTATTCTGATTCCCTATAGCTAATATCTCATAAGGCGGCATCTGCCTTGTACCGTTAATCTGAATGAATGCCCCGCTACAGAAAATTTCGGTATGCGTTGTTATTCTTTGCCCATTAACAGCTATAGCTTCTGCGCCACCATTCCAGAGAATATTGACCAGTGATCTTATATATTCCTCATGGATGACATAGTTTGCAAATTGTGATTCGCGTTCTTGCTCATCTGAATCATCAAGAATAATCCTAATCCCTTTACCGGTAAGTGGAATATATCCAGCATTAACCTTGCCTTCCTCAAGTTGTTCCGAAGCTAAAGCCGCTGCACTTTGTCCGGCCTGCAACCTAGTAAGTTCCTTCCAAAGTTTTTCGTTTTCTTTGGTTAATTGATCATTCTCTATCTCTAATTGGAGAAGGCTTGGGAGGTTAGAATCCGGACGACTTACTTCACCAGACTTATCATAAGCCTTGAAAATGATTGTTACAAAGATACCTACTATCAGCATGCTCACCGTTATCAGTATAAACGCCGACTTATTTTTAAATGGCATCTCATTCACCTCGGTTTATTTAGATATCTAATCATGTCCTGGTATTCTTAATTTAAAGGTTTATACAAAAAGACACCCCGTAGGGTGTCCTTGTATTTACTCACTTAACCAAGTTTCTCCTGCTTTATCATAAACAAGGATTTCTTCGGGTTTAAAGTACAAGGCTATTTCCCTCTCCGCGCTCTCTACGGAATCTGAACCATGAATTATATTCCTACTTATATCGACTGCATAACTTCCTCTGATAGAACCTGGTGCAGCATTTGCGGGATTAGTTGCACCCATCATTTCCCTAGCTAGAGACACGACATTCTTCCCTTCCCACACCATTGCAACTATCGGTGAGGAGATGATGTATTCTACAGTAGGTCCGAAAAAACCTTTACCTTTATGTTCCTTATAGTGTTCTTCAGCAAGAGTCTTATCTACTTGAATCAATTTCAAGGCAACTAGTTTAAATCCTTTTTTTTCAAATCTAGATACAATGTCTCCGATTATTCCTCTCTGAACAGCATCTGGTTTTAGCATAAGAAATGTTTTTTCCACAAGTATCCCCCTAAATATTTCTTAATATTATCATTTTTAGCCCAATTCTACCAACTTAGGAAGAAGGCTCCCTAGATTCGTTTTCCTCTTGATTATTATCTGATAGAAGGGTATTTTCTTCTTCTATATCATCCACAGATTTAGCGAGTTCTTCTTTTTCTTCTTTTTCTTCCTCGATAGTGTCTGTCTTGCGAGTATCATCAAAACGAGCAATTATCTCACGGAAAGTCTCAGCTTCTAGGGTCTCATTCTCCATTAACCCTTCAGCAATAGCATGAAGAATATCCATTCTTTCATTGATGATATCTTGAGCCTTTTGATAAGATTCATCAATAATCCTGCGAATCTCACTATCAATAGCCTGAGCTACCGATTCACTATAGTTTCGGTCTCTGGAGATGTCTCTTCCCAGGAATACCTGTTGCTCTTTGTGACCAAAGGTAACGGGGCCTAGTTCCTCGGACATTCCCAATTCCGTAATCATCTTTCTAGCAATCCCGGTTGCGCGTTCTAAATCATTGGACGCTCCTGTGCTTATCTCATGCAGAACCAAAGCCTCCGCCACTCTACCCCCGAGAAGCATAGTCACTTGGTCAAGGAGTTGAGATTTGGTCATATAGTTACGATCTTCCTTAGGTAAGAGCAAAGTATAACCCCCTGCATTACCTCTAGGAATAATAGAAACTTTATGAAGAGGATCGGTATGCGGCAGGTATTCGCCTATTAGAGCATGCCCAGCTTCGTGATAAGAAACTAATTTCTTTTCGTAGTCGCTTATTACTCTACTTTTCTTCTCCGGACCTGCAATTACTCTTTCAATTGAGTCTTCCAATGCTTTCATGCCAATCTTTTTATCGTTACGGCGTGCCGAAAGCAGAGCAGCTTCATTGATTAGGTTAGCTAGGTCTGCACCTGTGAAACCTGGTGTTCTCCGAGCCAAGACACCGAGATTAACTTTAGGCATTAAAGGTTTTCCTTTAACATGAACCCTAAGAATCTCTTCCCTACCTTTAATATCTGGAAGAGTGACCACAACCTGTCGGTCAAATCTACCTGGACGAAGAAGAGCTGGGTCTAGGATATCTGAACGGTTGGTAGCAGCTATTATAATAATACCTTCATTTCCAGTAAAACCGTCCATCTCTACCAGAAGCTGATTAAGTGTTTGTTCGCGTTCATCATGCCCGCCACCTAAACCGGCACCACGTTGACGTCCGACTGCATCAATCTCATCGATAAATACGATACATGGAGAATTCTTTTTTGCTTGGTCGAATAAATCTCTAACCCTAGAGGCTCCAACTCCGACAAACATCTCGACAAAGTCCGAACCGCTGATACTAAAGAAAGGAACTCCAGCCTCACCTGAAACTGCTCTAGCCAACAAGGTCTTTCCTGTTCCTGGTGGCCCAAAGAGAAGTACTCCTTTAGGTATTTTAGCCCCAATCTCAGTAAACTTTTTGGGAGCTTTAAGAAACTCTACTATCTCTTCTAATTCTTCTTTAACTTCGTCTACTCCAGCAACATCCTTAAAGGTAATCTTATGGTCGTCAGTAACAAGTTTAGCTTTACTCTTGCCGAATTGCATTACCTTGTTACCCCCACCTTGTGTCTGTTGCATCATATAGAAGAACAAACCAAAGATAAGAATAAATAGAATGAGGGTAGGAAGAATGGATAACCACCACGGGGTTGCTGGAGGGGCGGCGTACCATGCAATCAAGTTCTGTTTCTCTAAATCATCAATAAGTTTCTGATCTCCCACAGGACCATTTACTTCGTATGTTTTACCATCTTTCATTTCGACGGTATAAACTACAACCTGATCATTAACTACTGCTGAAACTTCGCTAACCCTGCTGGAAGCAACTGCTTGCTTAAATCCATTGTAATCAAGGCTTTTATCTATCTCAGCAGGAGGATTGGCCCATTTAATTAGAAGTATGGCTAGTAAGATAATTAATAAGTAAACTGCAACATTTTTAAATATTTTCAAATCCGTAGATCCTCCTCTCTTACGGGAACTATATTCAACATCCGTAAAAACAATACGAATATTATAACACGGTGATTTTTTTTTTACAATAAAACCAAAGGGTGGTAATATTACTCGATTTTAGTAACCAAGCAGAATACTTTCGATGTTGAGTCAGTAGGAACCATGCTATCGCTTCGGCAAACACCAGGTATCCATATTACAAGTCCCTCTGTAGCAATAACAGGTATTTTTTCCCTTTCTCTAGTCGAGATTCGCTCATCTTGAAATACTTTCTTAATTGCTTTATGCCCTATTTTTTTAAAATACATACGGTCTCCTGGTTTTCTATTCCTAAACACTAGAGGTTGTTTTAGCTTAGAGAACTCCGCTTCATCAATTTCAGCAGACCAGAGAATCTTTTTTTCAGTTACATAGGAACGCTGAATTCCTATTCTTAATCCGGACGATGGGATTTCAACCCATTCTCCCAAGTTTAGATGCTGCTCATCAACTGGATAGTTTGATAAATAAGACTCTTCCTGTTCTAATTCTCTCCTAAAAAAGAAAAAGCCATTCTTCGTAGCTTCAACCCTTATTCCAGGTAAGTCCTGACTCCAGCCTGTCTGATTCCCTTGATTTAGTATGAGTATAATAAACTTATATTCCAGTCCCCTAGTTTCTCCAGTAACCCTAGTAGCTGCTCTACGTAACAAGCGGGAAAGTATCGCCTCAGGTTGTTCCCAAGCTTCAAGAGAAATTACTACTTTGGTATCACTCTCATAAGTACAGTATCTAACCCAAAGTTTCTCAACTTGATTATTAATATACTCTTCATCCCAGCGCAGTATATCTGCTGTTCGTCCTAGAGCTTGCTCAATCTTATCGTTGTACTTTTTCTCTAGTTCTGGCAATAGTTCAATCCTAATCCTGTTACGGTCATAAATTGGCTCAAAGTTGCTTTTATCAATAGCAAAGGTAAGATCTTGCTCTTTACAGTATGCGATAATCTCTGCCTTAGATACAGAAAGAAGAGGCCTGATTATATTTCCCTTTCGAGGGTAGATACCTGCCAGGCCGGTAGTTCCACTTCCTCTGATAAGACGATAAAGTACTGTCTCAGCCTGATCACCTAAATGGTGGGCTGTCGCTAGTAGATCACATTCGTAAAATCTCATATCTTCTCGCCAACATTTATAACGCCAATCTCTGGAAGCTTCTTGAAACCCCTTTTTAACTATTTCAGCATTTTGTTTGGCATTGAATTCGTGTAGAACAAACTGAACACCCCACTGATGGGCGATGTCCCTCACTAACTCTACTTCTTCCTCTGCTTCCTCTCTTGCCTTATGGTTAATATGACTTATTATCAAAGATATATTCTGATCAAGATTATCGTTCATATATCGCCAGATAATATGCCCCATAGCAATAGAGTCAGGCCCTCCTGAAATTGCAACTAATATCCTGGAATTTGGAAGGACTAACCTCGGTAAAACCTCCGAACTTAATCTGGCATACATGTACTGTCTCTCCTACCACGATTTAACCTTTTCATATGTATTTTCTATCTATTCTCACACTTTGTCAAAGGATTAATATCTTCCCTTCATATTCTTACCCATATAAATACTTTTTAACAAACAAAAGACAGCCTTACCCTAGTTATCTTTTGTTTGTTAGTTATCTTTGTCTGTTACATCTTTTCTTTGTAAAACTAATACTACACCGTCATCTTCTAGACAACCATCAGCAAGTCTTATGGCTTCTTGAATGATATTTTCTGCTAATTCCTGTGACTTTTTATATTTCGTTTTTTCTAGATATTCTCTTAGCCAATCACCTTCTCTTTTGACCACGTCTAGTATTCCATCTGTAACTATAACCAACGTCTGATCCCTGAATACCAAATCTACTACAGGGATTTCAATATCATTTAGAATTCCTACAGGAAGGCTTGAGGTTACAATGGTTTCAACCCTATTTTTACTTATAATATAGGTTGGTGCTGCCCCGATCTTAATTAAGCTAGCCGATTGGGCTTCTAAATCTATAACTGTCATATCCACTGTTACAAAGCTTTCTTCAGGAGAACGTAGTACTAAGATGGAGTTTAGGGCTTTGACAGCGCCTTCAGGTTCAAATCCAGTGCTTAACAGTTGCTCCAATATAGTCAAGGCTGCAGAACTCATTCTAGCTGCTTCTTCTCCCACTCCCATACCATCACAGACTATGATTGCACTTTTATGCTGGGAAAGAGGGATCAAATTATAGTTATCTCCACTAATACCATTTCCGGTCTTGATAAAAGATCCTACTCCTATATCTAGTTTCTGACGATGATGTCGTGACCACACTAAGGGCTTCCCTTCTTCTATATTATGTTTGGAGTGCAGTTCCCGCGCAAGATGTCCGATTACTTGGGACACATTCCTATACTGGTCAGCCAAAGCTTCCCGATTTAATGCTAAGCGTTTCTGCCATACCTCCCTATCTTGTTGTTGTTCCATAATAAACCGAGCTGCTATAACCATTTCTTGAAGTCTACTACAGTATTTTTTCCACTCTGGGGGCAAATCTTCTATCCGGAATTCATCAAAATCTATTTCTGTTTCTTGGTAAACAAACAAATCAAACATAAAGTTATACGTACGATAGAATTCACGCTCCCAACAGTAATTCACAGTAGGACAATTCTTACATACTCTTTCCACTAAAATATTCATTAGTTCAGGCACTTCGGGCTTAAGTTTGGATTCCAGTCCTGCCGCCTGAAAACTATAAGCAAGCTGATCAAATATTTGGGAAAGGGTTTTGACTTTACTGACCGTAGTTTCTATTTCTGGCATTACTCTATTACGGTTAAGCGCTTTTTCTTTTCTTTTACAAGGAAAAATAAGAAATAGAAACAACCCAAGAGCTGATGAATAAAGGTGAGAAGATAGAAAGCCCTCATTTACAAAAAAGGTCACCATTAGAACAACAGCAATATAGGCTATAGATAAACCGATTTTACCAAAAGTACGAAACCCTCCACATGCAAAACCCAATAACCCGTATATTCCTGCATCGATTAAATTATCTATGCCAAATTTCCATCTAAGCAAAAACCCAAATATCGCTCCAGCGCCCGCTGCAGTACCTGCTCCAAACCTATGAGCAATGTATAAAATAAAAAAACCGAGAACAACAATCTGCAGATTTACCTCACCAATATTCAAACCTTGTAAACCACTAAGCAGAACAGAAAGTGTTAAAATCCATGCCAGACCTTGTTCTCCATTAAAGCTACCACTCATCAAGCTATCCTTATGCTGTAATGCATAATAGAAAATTATCGAAAATCCGGCTACTAATGCACTTTGAGCTACTAGAAGGATTAACGCTTCTTCCCCAAACCCTTTTGCTATCCATAAAGACCCGATACCGGATATCATGGTAAAGAGTGCTGTTAATATTGGTAATGTAACTAACTCTGTCTTTTGACTTTTAATCTTGGGAATAATAATTGCACACAATAACGCGCTCGGTAATATCTGTAAATATAGCGTACTACTCTGAACTGATAATATTCCGACTATTATTCCAAGCAAACCAGGTATAACATTTTTCTTATTGTCCAGTGCTAAAACTGCGATATAAGCAATAGCGAAAGGATATATAGAAAGAATATTTGCCCTTGCCATCAGACAACCAAAAACTGCCAGGAATAAGTTGGTTACTAGAGGACCCGAAAACTGACTTATTGCTCGTTTTGCCTTTACTGTTGCCCACTCAGCCATACATCCACCTCTTCCATAATATGGGATAATTATAGCCTATTCTTTCTGCGAAGCTTGTCTAATCGAGTAATAGTATCCTGTTATCATTGTTGAATCTTCAGCAAGATACTTTTTAGCATGCGCTAAGATAACAAATTTTTAGAAATAATTGACATTAAACTACATATTAAACAAATAAAATCTTACCCTAAAGGTAAGATTTATTAATATACTTAAATTTAATTCGTAATGAAATTAAACTAATCTGCTTGCTTAGGAGCTATGACAATCTCTCCTTTGCGCACTAATCCAAGTTTATCTCTAGCTAACTGTTCAATATAGCTAGGTGTGTTCAGCTTCTCAATATCATCTCTCAGCTTTTCATTTTGGGCTGTAATGTATGATCTTTGCTGAATCAAGTCAGTTTTTTTCTTGGCCATAGTTTGATCCATTTCAATTAATTGAATTGTCCAACTTCCAGCTAAGATTAAAGCCGTCCCCATTAATATTATGAAAAGAGGGTTCGTCCTTCTTTTTTTTCTAGACTTAACTCTTTCACTCATTATCTTTAACATCCTCCGCTAGGGAATAATCCAACCCTAGTTCACTATCTTGTAGAATACCAACTATTTGATAGCCTTTAGTTTTAGCTCTAGCTAACATGGTTGAAACTGAGCTTAGACTAATCTTAAGAATATCAGCAATTTCCTCGCTGGTTCTACCGCTTTCTTTTAGCATAACAGCTTGTCGTTCTCGAAAACTTAGTTTTTCTAACCCTCTTATTTCCCAATGCACATTCTTAACTTCCTAAACCTTGTTTTCATAACGCAATAACTTCACTCATATACTACATATTATCTACAAATAAACTACAATCTAAGTATTGTAATTATAAACGTATAAAGTGACTAAATCAATACTATTAACATTATTTTCCCTTTAGTCCTATTATTCCCTAGGAGTTTTGCCTATTCTTATCCTCAGTTTAGATAATGTATTCTTCCTAACTGCTTCTCCCATTCTAAAGAACAGTAAAGCCATCCAACGCAAAATCCCATATGGGAAACTCATCATGTAGGTAAGAAGGCTGCCTGCCCCGGCGACCAATGAAGCTAGTGCACAAAATAATGAGCTAAATGCAAAGACAATCATACTTAATATTTTGTTTATCAACCACTTGACATAGTTGCTGATAAAGCGCAGATAAATCAGTAAACCAAGTAGGCTGCCCCCAAAGAGGTAGAAACGGAGTTCCAGATAGTTAGCCTTTTGAGCAAAGTAAAAAAGGACAAGTACTGAAATTATGGAAAAAAACAGGTCACCGATCAATGTCGATATCCTGCTTAAGCCAGTACGCCAGCGTACCATTCGGTAAATATCAAAAAACACACCTACAAAGATTCCACTTAAAATAATCTTAAATATAATAGCAAACTCATTAATTTAGAATTCTCTCCCTTCACTAAAAACTATGTAGAGTCTATTTGAAGATTCGTTCCCAGACAGATTTGGACTCTGAGTCAGGAGAACGGGTTATCTGATAATTAACTATATCTATATGACCTTCGATCTCTACTTCAGTTTCAGCAAGGTTAAGATTCTTAATCCCCAGATTATTACCTTTTACAACTAATCCACCTTTGAAAGTATCCATAATTATTTCTTTAGTGTCAAAGGATTTTACCTTTTGAACACCAGTTACAATCATTACTTTTCTATCCTCAATAGTAACCGTGTGTTTCAGTTCTTCATTTTTATCAATCATGCCTACCCCTCCAAAACACTTTCTAACTATCATTATTCGTATCTAGAGGGATTTAGACATGTGTGTTAAATAAAAAATTTTATTATTATAATTTATTCATCCTTTTTAAAATCTTTTAGTATTTCATATAGATCGTGTGCTTCATTGGCCCTAACACTATTAGGGGTTGCAAGCACCTTTACCTCGAGCACATGTCGCCTCATGTCTATCGTGATAATATCCCCAAGTTTAATATCTGCTGCAGGTTTAGCAACTTTGCCATTGACACTGATTTTTTCTCCCTCGCAAACATCTTTAGCGACAGTCCTTCTTTTTATCAGGCGAGATATTTTTAAATATTTATCCAGTCTCACTTTTTACTGCTCCTTTGCCTTATAAAGAAACCAGGCTCCGTAGAACCTGGTTTCTTCGAATCCTTTACGCCTTATATCTAATAAGACCTAACTATTGAACACTTTCTTTTAAAGCTTTACCAGCCTTAAAACCAGGAACCTTACAAGCAGGTATTACAATCTCCTCTTTGGTTTGAGGATTTCTGCCTATACGTTCCTCACGCTTCTTAACTTCGAATGTACCGAAACCGACTAATTGTACTTTTTCGCCATCCGCTAAGGCCTGAGTAATTGTGTCAAAGACACCAGCTACAGCTTTCTCAGCCTCTTTTTTAGTAAATTCACTTTTTTCTGCTACTGCAGCAACAAGTTCTGCTTTATTCAAGGGACTCCCTCCTAAATAATTTTAAACTTTTTCCCTATATTCGCTACTCAAATGGATTATCCTGCTTATAATCTTAAAAATAAGGCTAAAGTACCATATTTTTCTTATTCTTTACCTTTTGCCAATAATTATCCATTTCTTTTAAACTCATTTTACTCAGCACTCTGTTTTCATTTTCCATAATTTTCTGCATCTCGATAAACCGTTTCTGAAACTTTTTTGTTCCCTGTCGCAAAGCATCTTCGGCATCGACGCTTAAGAAGCGTGAAAGGTTGACAATGGAAAATAGTATATCACCCATTTCCTCCTTTATTCTTTTACCATTCTCAATCTCTTGCTTAAGCTCTTCTAATTCCTCATAAACCTTAGCTAATGGACCTTCATAATTGTCCCAATCAAATCCTACTTTAGCTGCTTTACCTTGAGTCTTTTGGGCAAAATACAATGACGGCAAATCTTTGGGAATATTAAAGTAGTCCTGATCGTTAGACACTTCGGTTTTCTCGATGCTCTTTATAGCCTCCCAGTTGACAATTACTTCTTCACTAGACTGGGCAACGACAGAACCAAAAACATGGGGATGACGCCGAATAAGCTTGTCCGAAATTCCTTTAATAACGTCTGTAAGATAGAAATCTCCAGACTCTTCTGCGATTTGAGCGTGAAAGACTACTTGCAATAATAAGTCTCCCAATTCTTCACATAAATTATTCATATTATTGGAATCGATAGCATCAGTCACTTCATAAGCTTCCTCTATCAGATACTTCTTTAGAGTATGATGGTCTTGTTCTCTGTCCCAAGGGCATCCTCCTTGAGAACGAAGCTCAGCCATTATTCCTATCAATCTTTCCATTGACTTGCTCTTGATCAATGTTGTCACATCAATGGATATATAATCTTTAAGGTTTATTCTTAGGGTTGACACTAATTTTCCCTCAGGTAGTGGATTTCCAGGCAAGGCAAGAATAAATTCTGATGACTCTGGCTGCAAGGACAGTCTGTCCTTTAGACAGTTAATAAAATCATCTAAATCGATTTTATGATCAATCAAATTTCTATCAGGTATTACTCGCTCACAAAGAATACCTTCATCGACCATATCATAAACCGTTGGATGGTCCAATGATATTACCAAGACCCTTCCCGTTTTGGCAAGTAAACGGTATACTCCTAGAGGAATACTATTCAAGCCATCCCGTCCCATACTAATTATATGTAAAATTTGTTTCACTCAGCTACTCACCTCCTTAGATTCTACCTTGATTATACATAGTTAAAAAGCTGTTAACAAATAGTCAACAGCTTTTTATTTCCTGCCTTTATAATTTCTTTATTGCTCCATCTGTTTTGCTAAAAAGCCTGCTGCAGTCTCTACTAATTTGTTTTCTAACTCGGCCATCTTTGTGTTAGGATCTTTGGACATCAGGATTACTACACCTATGGGGTCACCTTCGGAAATAATAGGAGCGATAACTTGGCTTGTAATCTTTCCTTTGTCGTCACCTTCAGGATCTTTTAAAATAGATGCCTCCCCGGAAGTTTGAATTGTTTTCCTATCTTCCATAGCCTGCTCGGCTGCTGGACCAAGGGGTTTATTTAAATACTCCTTCTTGGAAGCTCCTGCAACAGCAATGATAACATCTCTGTCACCAATGCAAGCAATATGCCCAGTTGATTCAAACAATGAATCCGCATACTCTTTAGCAAAATCCCCCAACTCACCAATCGGTGAATATTTTTTAAGTATTACTTCCCCTTCTCTGTCCACAAAAATTTCCAGAGGATCTCCCTCTCTTATGCGTAGAGTACGCCGGATTTCCTTGGGGATAACAACACGTCCAAGATCATCAATTCTTCTGACAATTCCGGTTGCTTTCACTTAAGTTCTCCCTCCTTTTTCCAAAGCAACTGATTCAATCTTAGTATATATCTAGAAGAGTTTTATTATTCATATTTTTCCATGTCAGTAAAAAAAGAATAACTTAGTAATGCTTCAATTTACGACATAGAACTGCTAAAAATATCTAAATGAGTGGATGTTATAAAATTTTCCAGTTTAAAAAAGACCTTACGCTTTACACATAAGGTCTTCGTTAGAAATTAAATACCGATAAAAGCTTTAAGCAATATCTGGTTTAATCCCTTCCCCATATTCTACTTTCGCCTCTTGTCGCATAACAGAATAATAGCTTTGAACTGTTTGTTGTTTAGTGTAGTCTAAGGCATCTTTCTCTACCAAGTCTTTGGCTGTATCAAATGAAGGTTTAACCCCCGGCTTGTGATCTTCTACCAAAATAACATGATAACCAAACTGTGATTTCACAGGTTCAGCAGATACTACGTTAACTTCCTGACTGAACGCTGCCTGTTCAAACTCGGGAACCATTCTGCCTCTGGCGAAATATCCAAGATCTCCTCCTGTTGACGCAGCGGCCTCTTCGATGGATTTTTCCTTGGCAAGTTCTGCAAAGTCAGCACCAGCTTCAAGTTCATCAATTACTTCATAAGCTTCTTCTTCTGTTTCTAATAGAATATGTCTTGCTTTAACTTGTTCTTGTTGTCCACCATAGTTGGCATAATAAATATCAAAGAATTGTTTTACTTCTTCATCCGTTACAGTTACATCTTTACTCACAAAGTAAGTGAATGTAAAATAATCTTTAACTTCTTCCTCAGTCATATCCTGCTCTTTTAGCCACCCTTGAAAGTCTTGGTCGGGTATTTGTGCTTTAAGGTCCTCTATCTGCTGAGTTACAGCTGGGTCATCTACGTCCCAGCCAGTCTTCTCTATCTCTTGTTTAATAAGCTCTGTGCTAATTAGACCTTCCAATACATCTTGTTTAACACTTTCCAAAGTTTGCTTGCCTTGTTCACTATCAAAGTCTAATCCCTGTTGTTCTAAATATACTTTAACAGCATCTAGTTTCTCCTGATAAGTTTCCATTGAAATATCCTGATCATTAACCCTAACTGCATAACCATTTTCTTCTTTTGATGAACAGCCGCTTAAAGCAATAAGCACGCTTAATAGAACAACAGCCAGGATCGTTATTCTTTTCATAAATACATTACTCCTTCTTCAGAATGATGAAGTTATTATACCAAGTAGTTTATCTTTAGGCAATCAAAGATTGGAGCTCGTCTCCTGTTGGGTAAGATTATCTTTAACCACACCTAGTAGCTTAATTATGGTCTTGAGAATATCGTCCATTCCTACGAAACGCAAACGAACCTTGAGTTCAAGTTTGCCTTGCTCACTCGTTGAAAATGAAAGGGGGTAAGGAGACTTAGACGCCATTTGCATTAGCATTTCTCCTGATAGTCCAGGGTCTGAAGCAAATCTAATAATAACATTTTCTTTGTGTTGTGTTAATTGCTCTATTTTAAGTTCTTTCGCCCTATTCTTAATCCTTATAATCTGGAGCAGATTTTCCACTTCAACCGGTGGGGTTCCAAACCTATCTACAAGTTCATCTAGAATTTCACTTACTTCTTCCTCGCTAGTAACCGCTATCATTCTTTGATATAAGGAGGCTTTGGTTTGCTTATCTACAATGTATTCATCCGGTAGCAAAGCCTTTACATGAATATCAATACTGGGCTCCAGAGGCTCTGTAATTATTTCACCACGTAATTCTCCAACAGCTTCCTTAAGCATTTTAACGTAAAGGTTAAATCCAACTGCTGCCAGATTACCATGCTGTTCTCCGCCAATGATATTGCCTGCTCCCCTTATTTCTAAATCACGCATAGCAATTTTGAATCCTGATCCGAATTCAGTAAATTCCCTAATCGTAGATAGCCTCTTCTCTGCCTCTTCGGTTAGTACTTTTTGTGGTTGATAGAGAAAGTAGGCATAAGCTTTACGATTAGATCTTCCAACACGCCCACGCAATTGATAAAGCTGGCTTAAACCGAATCTGTCTGATTCGTCTACTATGAGAGTATTTACATTAGGCATATCCAGACCTGTCTCGATGATAGTTGTACATATGAGAATATCTTTCTCTTTTTCGATGAAAGACAACATTTCTCTTTCAAGTTGGGTCTCATTCATTTGACCATGGACCACTCCACAACGGGCTTCAGGCACAAGGCTATTTATAAGCCTTGTAACCCTGTCTAGGGTATCAACCCTATTATGCACATAAAAGACTTGTCCTCCCCGCTGGATTTCTCTTCTAACAGCATCTCTAACAAGATCGGGGTTAAACTCTGCTACAAAAGTCTGCACTGGGTATCTATCTTCGGGAGGAGTGCTAATCACACTCATATCTCTTAAGCCGACCAGAGACATATGTAGTGTTCGGGGAATAGGTGTCGCTGAAAGAGTAAGAACGTCAATATTAGTCCTTAAAGTTTTTATCTTTTCTTTATGAGCTACTCCAAATCTTTGTTCCTCATCCACAACTAAGAGTCCGAGATCTTTGAAACCGACTCCTTCAGAAACTAAACGATGGGTACCAACAATAATATCTAAAGAACCATTTTTTAATTGTTGGACGATTGCTTTTTGTTCCTTAACACTACGAAAACGGCTCAGCATCTCTATTGTAAAAGGATAGTCTCTAAACCTTTCTCTAAAAGTATTAAAGTGCTGCTGAGCGAGGATAGTCGTCGGCACAAGGACAGCAACCTGTTTGCCATTTGATACTGCTTTGAACGCTGCTCTTAGAGCAACTTCTGTTTTACCGTATCCTACATCCCCACATAACAGTCTGTCCATAGGCCTTGATTTCATCATATCCAGTTTTACTTCGTTAATGCTTTGAGTTTGATCCGGTGTTTCCTCATATGGGAACTTCTCCTCAAACTCATTTTGCCAGAGGTCATCTTCGGGGTAAGCATACCCTTGGGCCTTTTCTCTTTGAGCGTAGAGTTCTAAAAGATTGATAGCCATTTCTTTAACAGCGTTTCTAGCTTTCGACTTAGCTTTATTCCACTCGTTCCCACTTAACTTATTAAGTTTTGGAGCACTGTCGGCATCTGCTCCAAGATATTTTTGGATAAGTTGTAACTGATCCAAAGGGACATAGAGCTTATCTTCACCTGAATATTTAATTGCAAAATAATCCTTATCAACTCCATCGACAGAAATCTTATCAATGCCTATAAATCTACCGATTCCATGATAGAGATGGACAACATAGTCTCCAGGCTTAAGATCACTGAATCTGAGCAATTCATCTTCCCGACCAGCCTTGCGAGGTTTTGCGAGATGCTTTCGTTCTCTCTGATATATCTCCGTTTCGCTAAAAATTACAATTTTGCTTAGAGGTAGTTCAAAACCCTGATCTAATGAATATGGGTATACATATACTTCTCGCTGAACTATCTCATCTTTTAAATCTACAGGGAATGCTATAATCCCTCTATCTTTTAAACCTTGAATCAATCTTCCTGCATGCTCTGTTGTCCCGGTAAACATAGCTATCGTATATCCAGCTTTGCGCCAGTGCTCAATTTCCTCAACCAGCATCGAAGTCTTCTTATATCCTGCCAAAGGCCGTGCAGTCATATTAGCCACTCTTCGTGGCTGGAAACCTGTCACCTCTCGTAAAAGATTAGATAATCCGATAATGAGACGACCACTGCTGGTGATAATATCTTCAAAACCAATGAACAGGCTCTCTGGGTTAACGAATTCCTCTCCTTTTTCCAGATTTTCAGTAAACTCGGCGAGACGTTGCGTATGCTGAAAGTCAAGCTGTTCCTTAAGCCGGAGTGGTTCATCTAGAAAAACCTGACAGTCTGGAGCAAGCCAATCAAATATAGAGACAAATCTCTCCGGAAGTATACTTAAATAAGGGTAAATATTCTCATCCAATATCCCTTGGTCCAAGTGATGTTCCATATGCTCCACTTTTTTATGTAGACGCTTAACCGCTTCAGTCCTACCTAGTCTCTGTAATCTCCCAACAGATTTCCGAGCTCTTGCTTTAATTTCCCATTTAAGATCTTTTTGTTCTTCCGTAGATATCACATATTCTTGTACAGGTACAATCAGGACTTCAGATAAGTTTCCTAGAGATTTTTGGGTCTCTAAATCAAATATTCTGATTGAATCAACTTCTTCATCAAAGAACTCTACCCTGATAGGCTGTTCATCATGAGGGGTTATATCAAGTATTCCACCCCTTAAGGCAAATTGACCCTTTCCTTCAATGATTTCCACTCGTTCATAACCTGCTTCAACCAAAGTTTGAATAACTGTGGTTAGGGAGTACTGATTTCCAACCTTAAAGTTAAGACAATATTCTTCCCAAATGGCTGGCTGAATGAGTTTTCTTATTATGGCTTGGACTGGTGCAACTATTACATTTTCGTTCGACAACTTCACCTTATCACCAAGCAAGCGACTAATAACTTTTATTCTTTCAGCAGTAGTCTCATTACTCCTACTCAGTACTTCAAAAGGTAGCCATTCGGTAACAGGAAATAATAAAATATTTTTATCTGGGAGCCAAGTCTGTAAATCGCTTATCCATTTATGAGCTTGTTCATCAGTATAGGTAATAATTAAACCTTGTTTTGCTTGTTGCAATACTTGACTAACAAAAGCAGCCTTTTGACTGCCTGTAATATGGTATACCATCTGCGGAGATTCTTTCTTGCCCAAATAATGGCTAATCTCTTGAGTATCAAAACCCTTGTACAAATAATCATTAATAGTGGGCATTAGTTACCTCCTGCTAAATAGACAGAAAAATTATCTGTGAAAATATCAAATACATCTGCTATTGGTAATACGTTACTCCACCAATATCAAGCTCCTGCATACAATGGGGGCAGAGCGTAAAAGCCACGTTCCCCACCACTTCAATAGAAGCATCAATTCCTAGAGTTTTTAGATCGTCTGCTTCAAGTTCTCCAATAATGGAGTCACAACAGCGACATATTTTCAGCATATACATTGCTAAAACACCTCCCGAGTAATATGCTTACCCTTCGTACGGAAGGTTATACAATGAGCGTGTTAATATACTATTTATCTTTATTATATATATTCATAGCCTCTTCTTGATTATCTTCAAGCCAAAGCAAAGTGGCTTGAAGACCTCTATCGATAACTTCCTGTAGCGTGTGCATTTCTTCTTTATTAAAAGCTGAGAGAACATGGTTAATAACGTCACTCTCTTCTTGAGGTCTCCCTACTCCAATTTTTAGCCTCCAGAACTCTTGCGTTCCCAGTTCAGAGATTATTGACTTCAGCCCGTTATGCCCCCCTGAACTACCTTTGGAACGCAACCTCAACCTACCTAGAGGTAAATCCATATCATCATGCACTATTAAAATATCCTGAGGTGACAGCTTATAGTATCCTACTAGTTCGGCTACTGCATAGCCACTGAGGTTCATATAAGTGTAGGGCTTAAGAAAAAGTGTCTTTTCCTCACCCAACTTTCCTTCTGAAAACTTACCCCGAAAATTAGTACGGTAAGTGAGATTTAAGTCTTTGACGACTTTATCAAGAAGCATAAAGCCAACATTATGCTTTGATCTATCATATTTTAAACCCGGATTACCTAAACCTATGACAGCCTTCATCGTTACCTCTTCTCTGCATATTTTACCTATCTAGAGAATAAATCTATAGAGAACTCAATTTTAACGTTTTATCCCAAGCATTTTTGACTTAATTCGTATCTAAGGAGGAATGAATATGCTCGCCAGTAAAAAGTTCTTATCATTACCCATTATATCTTTAAAAGAAGGACAACAAATCGGTTTTGTTCGTAATATGGTGATTAATCCCAAGACGAAATCTATCGTAGCCTTAGTAGTAGACCCGAAAGGTTTTTTTAAGGAACAGAGAATAATCCCTTTTAACAAAGTTGTAAGTCTCGGGGAAAATGCTATTACTATCAGTACCGAAAGTCAGGTAGAAAAGGCAACCAACCTCCCTGACATTCTTGAACTACTAAGGGAAAAGGCAACAATTCTTGGAATTAAAGTAATAACTGAAAGCGGTAAAACTCTTGGTGTTACCGATGAATTCTATATTAATCCACTAAATGGACAGATCGCCAGTTTGGAAATTTCCGAAGGTAAAATTGAAGGGCTTTTCAATGGTAAAGCTAGGTTAAGCGCAGAAGATATTCTTACCATCGGCCCTAATGTTATTGTAGTCGACAGTGATTGTGAATCCCGGCTGGAAATATACAATAAAGGGATAAGCGAGAATTTCAAATCATTTCTGCATATTGCTTCAAGTAAGGTCACTGAAAAAAGCCAGCGTCTTAAAGATTACTGGAAGAAAACTATTAAAGATAAAGATGAAAATGCTCTCGAAGTTCAAGATACTTGGGACGACTCGCTGATAGAAAGCGAAGAAATTACCCTTCATGAGGCCTGTACTAGTGAAAAACAAGATCCTAGTGAGGCTTCAGACGAAAAAAGCGATCGCGGTAAAGAAATCATTTGAACCACAAATGTCTTACAACTTAGCTAAAAAGTTTACTCACAGATAAATCTTCATGGATCCGTACTATGGCTTCTCCCAATAAGGGAGCAACAGATAGCACTTTAATCTTTGAACTCTCTTTTTCTTTAGAAAGTGGAATGGTATTTGTTACCACTACTTCCTTAATCACCGACTTATTTAATCTTTCTACAGCAGGTGAGGAAAGGACGGGATGGGTACAACAAGCGTAGACTTCCGTAGCACCTTTTTCTATTAGTACTGCAGCTGCTTGAGTAATCGTACCCGCTGTATCAATTATGTCGTCAATAAGAACTGCTGTTTTACCTTCTAATTCACCAATTACGTGCATGATCTCCGATACATTAGGTTCAGGGCGTCTTTTATCGACAATAGCCAAAGAAGCTCCAATCCTTTCAGCAAAATTCCTGGCCCTAGAAACTCCACCAATATCAGGAGAAACAACACAAATATCTTTAAGGTTTTTTTCTATAAAATACTCAGCAAGAATGGGAACCCCAGGAAGATGATCGACTGGTATATCAAAAAATCCTTGAATAGCTGGGGCATGCAAATCCATGGCTACTAAACGAGTAGCACCAGCCGCAGTTATGATATTCGCCACTAGCTTAGCAGTAATAGGCTCTCTTGCTCTGGCCTTCCTTTCTTGCCTGGCATAACCGTAGTACGGAACAACTGCAGTGATCCTGGAAGCTGACGCTCTCCTTAACGCATCCATCAAAATTAACAGTTCCATAATATTGTCATTGGTAGGTGAACAGGTCGGCTGAACAACAAAAACATCAGCTCCCCTAACACTTTCATTAATCCTAGTACTTATCTCGCCATCCTGAAAAGTTTTTACTTTAGCATCTCCCAAAGAGATACCGAGGTAATCAGCGATTTCGCCAGCTAACTGTCTGTTCGAATTGCCACAGAAAATTTTTAATTCTTTGGTTGCCATAGTAATCCCCCTATTTATCTTTAGCTTTTTGCCAATTTTCAATTGTCTTTTGAGTTGCTCTTTCTAAGGCCAGCGCTTTTGATGGAACATCTTTGGTAATAGTAGAACCGGCTCCAATTACAGCATTTTCCCCAATATTTATAGGAGCAACAAGATTAGTGTTACTTCCAATGAAAACATCATCGTTAATTACAGTTTTATGCTTTTTATGTCCATCATAGTTACAGGTGATTGTTCCTGCTCCAATATTTACATTCTTCCCTAAATAAGAGTCTCCTATATAGCTCAAGTGAGGAATCTTTGACCCTTCTCCCACAGAGCTGTTTTTTATTTCTACGAAATCACCGATTTTAACTCCTACACCTAATTTAGTTTGTGGTCTTAGGTAAGCAAACGGTCCTACTAAACAATCCGGCCCGATAATAGCTTCGCGAGCAACGGTGTTTTCTATTCTACACCTTTTTTGGCAATAACAATCCTCAAGTATAGTACTCGGACCAATAATCGAACCTTCTTCAATCCTCGTCTTACCCTTAATAATACTAAACGGATGGATAATTACGTCTTGCTCCAATACTGTATCTGCATCAATAAAGACCGATGAAGGATTTACTATTGTTACTCCCTCCATCATCCAATATTTGCGAATTCTATCAAATAGTATATCTTCTGCCTCTGCTAACTGAACACGGTTGTTAATCCCAAGTGCTTGGGTAGAATCTGGCGTACAGTAAGTCTCTATCCGTTTTCCCTGAGAAAGCAAGATATCAAATACATCTGTCAAATAATACTCGCCTTGAACATTTTTAGGAGTAATCCTAGCCAAAGCTTCTTGCAGAGAAAACCCTTCAAAACAATATGTACCTGTGTTAATTTCCTTTATTTTTTTCTGATATTCGTCTGAATCCTTCTCTTCAACTATAGCCTTAAACAAACCTTCATAGGTTATTATTCTTCCATAGCCATACGGGTTATCCATATGGGCTGAGAGTACCGTAGCTGAAGCTTTGGATTTCTCGTGCAATTTTATAAGATAATCAAGAGTATCACTAGCTAGAAGGGGCTGATCCCCACTTAATACCAAGACACCTTTACCTTTTTTTAAGAAAGGAACTGCCTGCAGAAGTGCATGGCCTGTTCCTAGTTGGTCATCTTGAATAACTATCTCAGACCTGCCCTTGATATGTTCCGTAACTACCTCTCGTCCATGACCAACTATTGTCAATACCTCTGATATTCCTATTTTCTCGACAGTATCCAGGACATGGTCAATAAGTGGTTTGCCAGCAAGCTTGTGCATAACCTTAGGCAACTCTGATTTCATACGGGTTCCTTTTCCCGCTGCAAGTATAATTGCAGTATACTCAGGCATTATATCTATAACCCTCCAATAATTCGTATCGATTAACAACTTTTACTATATTATTATACCTAGTGTTATTATAACGTTTATCGTAAGCAAATAACAAATCAAATATTAACTTTTCTCTCCAGATTAGTCAATTACTATTCTTGCTATAATTTTTGTCAATAAAGGCACAAAACTATAAAAAAGAGACCTCTCTAGGCCTCTTTAGTAATATCCCAATCCATTCCTATTCCAGACTCTTACCATACTCTTCAAGAACTCTTGTTTGAATCTTTTCCCTAGACGCAGATGAAATAGGGTGAGCAATATCACGGAAATCGCCTTCCGGTGTCTTACGGCTAGGCATTGCCACGAAGAGACCATTATTGCCCTCCACAACTTTAACGTCATGTACAACAAATTCGTTATCAAATGTGACTGATACCACTGCTTTCATCTTGCCTTCAGTATTAACCTTCCGAACTCTCACGTCAGTTATCTCCATTTTGAGTATCACCACCCTTCCCTTACGCCTCCACATACCTTCTTTCTTATTTCTCTATTTGGTAAAAAACTCCTTCTTATAAAAGAAAAAAAGTTTATTTATTTTTATCACTCACTAACCGTCCGTAAGATTCCTACTTCAATAGAATAATTGGGGATCGCTCCTTGCCATCCATGGGCGTCGTAACGGACGCTAAGTTTCTGATAAGTTCAACTAACTATCAGTAGATGATGAAGAAAACTCCTACTGATAGAAGTTTCACTTTATAAATTATTATATAGCATATTTTTTGGTTTTACTGCACTTTGCTCTATCGATGAATCGCTTACGTCAAACTGCAGAAGAGCCAAATAATTGTCTACAAGTCTGGTTACGTTCCAACTGGTATCTTCCATCAATATCCCTAGCCCAACTACCTCTGCTTCAAATTCTTGCATTAGACTCATTATTCCCTTCGCGGTGCCGCCAGCTTTGATAAAATCATCAATAATTAGCACTTTCTTGCCTACACCTAAGGCTTTACGACCTAAAATCATGGTTTGTATTCTATCAGAAGATCCTGAAATATAGTTGATGCTTACCGAAGATCCCTCGGTGACTTTATTACCATGACGAACAATTACAGCAGGGACACCTAGACAATCAGCTGTCATTAAGGCTAGCGGGATTCCTTTGGTCTCAATGGTTACTACAACTTCTGGATTCCTTTTACGGAAAATACTAGCAAAAATAAGACCCAAAGGACGAACTATAGCTGGCTTATAAAGAATATCAGTTGTATATATAAATCCTCCAGGAAGCATTCTTTCTGACTTGCTTAATTCTTCTGCCAAATTTGCCAAAAAGATCTCAGCCTCTTCCTGATTAATAGAAGGTAAAAATCTTACTCCCCCGGCTGCTCCTGGAATTGTTTCTAGATAACCTCTACCTATTATTCGTAGACTTTCTTTAATTGTTCCCAAATCTTCACTAATAGTAGACTTAGCAGTATCAAATCGCTCGGCAAAGTAGCCTAATGATAATAATTCATTAGGGTGAGTTAAGAGTATTTCGGTTAGGGCGATAATCCTATCTGTTCTTTTCATATTATCATCTCTTTTTTATATATCTGTCTTATATAATACATATTAGTGCTTAGGACGCCTTTATTTACCACGTGCTATCTCCCTCAAAGCATCATACATTATATTGGCCGCATTCTCTATATGAGCAGCAGCTAAACTTTGAGCATCCTCAACATCATGCCTCGCTATGGCATCAACCATAGCCCTGTGTTCTTGAATGGCATTCTTAACCCTACCTGGAACCGCAAGTGAAGTAGTCCTAAATCTATGAATCTGTTCTCTTAGATTGGCCAGGATTGTAATAAGCCTTTCGTTTCTGCTGGCTTTATAAAGAAGTGCATGGAAATCCGTATCAGACTGCACCATCTCTTCTAAAGAATCTGGTTCTCTCTCATAGTGCAAGGCACGTTCCATAAGTTCGATTTCTTCCTGGGTAACTTTCTCAGCTGCCAGACCAGCGGCCAATCCTTCCAGAGCGGCACGAATCTCAAACACGTCTTTAACATCCTTAAACGAAACTCCTGCTACATATGCACCTTTTCTCGGGATCATCACTACAAACCCTTCAAGCTCTAATTTGCGAATAGCTTCTCTAACAGGAGTCCTGCTCACTCCCATTTCTTCCGCAAGTTGTATTTCCATTAGGCGCTCCCCTGGTATAAGAACACCATTAACAATAGCCTCACGTAATGCTTCTAACACTATTTCTCTTAGCGGTTTATAGCTATCAAGTTTAACAGGTACTAAGCGTCTTTCCAACTTTTTTCTCCCTTCAGATTATTTATACTAAACAATGGTCTTCACAAGCCAAGTTTCATGAAACCCTCTATTAGCCAAGGACTCTTTTATACCTAACCCTGACTCCCTATCAGGTAATATACCGAAAACCGATGAGCCACTCCCAGACATAAGTGCACCCCAACAACCTTTCTCTAACAACAATTCTTTTATCTTTTTAATTTCAGGCACAAGTGAAAATGCAGTATTCTCCAATGAATTAAACATCATTTTTCCAATTTGTTCTCCACTGCCTTTTTGGAGAGCTTCAGCCCATAAATCCTTATCTAGTATAGATAATTCTCCCGTTTCGTCAAACAAGTTATATGCTTCTGAAGTATCAACTCCTTTACTAGGCTTAACTAGTATAAGGTTCATCTCAGGAGCTAGCGGTAACTTGGTAAGGTTTGTACCTGTACCTTCGCCCCATTGGGTCCCTCCTTTTAGACAAAAAGCAGTATCAGAACCACATTTTGCTGCAATTATTAAAAGCTTTTCATAGGAAAAAGGAAAACCGTATAACTTATTCAAACTTCTTAGCACAGCAGCAGCATCCGCACTTCCTCCCGCAAGACCTGCTTGAAGAGGAATGTTTTTTTCAATACTTATGCTAATCCCCATATTCCCATAAATACTTTGTTTGCTCTTAAGTTCTTCCATAAACTGTGCGGCGGCTTTATAAGCAAGATTATTTTCACCACTTAAATCTCCACAAACGCACGTTATCCCTTCACCTTTTAATTCTACCTCTACCTGATCGTAAAGGGAAATCGCTTGAAAGACTGTTTGAATCATATGATACCCATCAGCTCTCAACCCGGTTACGGCCAAGGCAAGGTTAATTTTAGCGGGAGCAACAGTTTTAATGTTTGAAATAACCATTTTTTTATCCTTATATTATAGCATTATTTTCCTATATTATATTATACATTATTTTTTATTCATACCTCTAGGAAAATATTATTAGTTTGCTTTTTTAGGATTTGTTATCTTTAAATCTATTATCTATAATACTAGTCTTTGCTTGTTTATATCTACCTCCAGCTGAGATATTATTCTTCTCAATGGACCTGCCTTCTCATAGAACATGACGACTATGTCACCATCTTGAGCACTCTGGATAGCTTCTCTAAAAGCCTCTTCCTCGCCTAGTACTTTCTTCATTTGACTAGGCTTCTTCCCTTCTCTTAACGCCTGCTGATAGATTATATCTGCAACTTCCCCTGGTCTTCTGCCTCTAAGATCGCGATCTTCTTTAATATATAGGAAATCTAATCCTTTGGCAGCTTCCCTAGCTAGTTTTTGTATTATGTCATCACTTCTATCTCCGGGTAATCCGATACATCCGATTATTTTCCGATGTTTAATACTTTTTAATGTTTTTATGACTTCTCTTATCCCTGCTGGATTATGACCATAATCCAAGATTACTTTAAAATTATTTAAGTCATATAATTCTAAACGCCCTTGGTTATCTATGGTATCTTGCCCAAAGCTACAGATCGTCTTTCTTATCTGGGAAGCGTTATATCCAAGAGCCCAGCCAGCAGCAGTTGCTGCCAGCACATTTTGGACATTATGTTGTGCTCTTCCTCCCCAAGCTATAGGTATTTTTGACAAGTTGCATATATTGTAACTTTTGGATCCTTCGCATACTAGAATCCTGTTCTTATCAACTACAACAGCCGAACCGCCTAAGGCTAAGTGTTTGCAAATCTTCCTGTTTTGAAGCTGGGTACTAAATAAAATCGCTTTCCCCCTAGTTTGAGATGCCAATTTAACAACTTCTTTATCATCAGCGTTGAGAACCACATAGCTGTGTTTATTAACCATTTCAGCTACTAAACTTTTTACTTTAACCAAATCTTCTATGCTATCTATTCCGTACTGTTCTAAATGATCTTCAGAAATATTTGTAATGACCGCTACGTCTGCATAGTCATACCCTAACCCTGAACGTAGAATTCCACCCCTGGCTGTTTCAAGAACAGCCACTTGAACATCCGGATGTCGCAACACTACTTGAGCGCTGTAAGGACCACTAAGATCTCCTTTTGCCAAAAGCTGTCCGTTTATAAAGATCCCTTCAGTCGAAGTCATTCCTACCGCTATATTTTGATTCTGTAGAATTTTACCAATTAGGCGTACAACCGTCGTTTTCCCATTTGTGCCTGTAACAGATACGATCGGAATCCTTCCATTGCTTTGAGGAAAAAGCATATTTACAATCTCAGAACCGATATCTCTGCTTTGTCCTTTACTCGGGAGTAAATGCATCCTTAACCCCGGAGCAGAATTAACTTCGATAATTCCCCCCTTTTGTTCCAAGTAAGATTTGCTAATATCTTCTAGAATCATATCAACCCCGGCGATATCAAGCTTAAGAACTTTTGACGCATACTCTGCAAGCCTAACGTTTTCCGGATGAACAATATCCGTAACATCCACTGCCGTAGCTCCTGTACTAAGATTGGCACTTTGCCTGAGCATAACTTTTTCACCCAAGAGTGGAATAGAATTCATATTTAAGCCTTTGCGATTAAGGTCCATGATGACAACTGAGTCCAAATGGATTCTGGTAAGATAATTCTCATGTCCCTCCCCTCTCAAAGGATTACTGTTTTCTTGTTCTACAAGTTCTTTAATAGAAGACTTTCCGTCTCCAGTAACCATAGGCGGAATTCTTTTAGCAGAAGCTACCAATTTTCCGCCAACAACCAAAAGTCGATAATTATTACCTTTTATGTATTCTTCAACAATAACTTTACTATCATATGATTCAGCTAAACGAAAGGCACATAAAACTTCATTCTCTGTTGTTAGAGATAACGATACGCCTTTTCCTTGATTTCCTTGACACGGCTTAACAGCTACACTCCCCTTAAACTCTCGAAATTTTTCCAAAATTTCTTCTTCAGAACTCACCACTACGCCACGCGGAACGGGAATCGCTGATTCATTAAGTATTTGACGGGTTAGCTGTTTATCTCCGGCTATATCTACCCCTATACATGATGTATGATCAGTCATCGCCGCCTGAATCTTTCTCTGGTAACGACCATATCCTAATTGATAAAGGCTCCCATTGCCTAACCTTTGATAAGGTATGTCCCTATCTGTGCAAACATCTAGTATCGCTTTCGTTGATGGACCCGGTTGGTACTCACGTCTTATTCTTTTCAGCCTCTCGATTAGCTCTCTAACTTCGGTCTCTTGTCTGTATAAGAGCTTAACAAGAATTTCCTGTGCAAAATAGAAAGCGTTTATAGCTGCTTCCTTACATTCATATTGATAAATTACTTCATATTGTTGTTGTTGTTCATTAATAAGTCGGGTTTTACCATAACGTACATCATCACCAGCTAAGTTTAAAAGTTCTATTGCAACATGTTCTAATACATGTCCTGGTAGTGTTCCTTCTTCTAGCCTTTCTAGAAACCCTCCTTCTCTGCCTCGAGAACAGGTATGGCTTATGAGACTAGGTAAGCAATGCAACAATCTATTATTGAAATCGCCCAGTTCTTTCGTGGTTTTTCTTTGCCATTCGGAGATATCTACTACTCCTCGGACAACGGGTTTATAGCTGAAATAATTTGCTCCCTCAATTGCCCTGACATGGTATATCTTCATTAGTGGGCCTCCTATAGTTTTTGCTTCACTAGGATATTTTTTCCTTTTTTAGCATAATATATTCTTAAGTTTTAACTTCCCTTAGTGAACTACTGCGTTTCCAAATATTGAATTCATATCCTTCACTTAGAACATGTGTCGTTATTGGAGCTAAGGCCAGCGGCCTTCCTGCAAACAGTTCATCAACATTAGAGATGCTGGCGCATGAAGCATCTAAAATCAGTGCCGTTCCCCTTCCGATTACTTTTATTCTGCCATCTCCTTGGACGTGAACACTTGTATCTTCATCAATTCCAATACCTAGGATATATGGGTTCATTGCTACAGCAGTTAATAATCGACCTATCCTACCTCTCTGAGCAAAATGTTGATCAATAATTACGCCTTTTAATAGCCCTAATCCAGGAGCCATTCTTATTAGATCTTCACCAGGTGTATCTCCTTGACCGCCGATTATCATTGTCTCTGACATTACCGATGCTCCTGCACTTGTACCGGCTATAATCACTTCTCGTTCATAAAGATGTTGTAAAGTTCTGCCTACCTCCGAACCTCCTATCATTGCTGTAATCCGCAGTTGATCACCTCCAGTGAAAAATATACCACTGGAGCGGATTAGTTTATCTACGATGGCTTGAGAATCAGCATCTTGTCTCGTCTTAATATCAATTATTTGCAAATCCTGACAACCAAATTTTTGAAAAAGTTTCTCATAAGGTTTACCGGCCTCTTCCGCTTGATCTGAGGCAACTGTGATTATACAGATCCTTGCATCTTTATTTCCTGCTTGTTGAAAGAAATACCTGAGTATCTTACACTCGTTTTGCTTGTCCTCAGCTCCACCAATAATAAGCAGGTTTCCACTAATATGTTCGTTCATAGAATCCCTCCATCTCTAATTGTGTGGAAATCTGCTGGAAATTATTCCTTATAAATTATCCCTTGATACTATGGTCAATCTTAATGTTGTACCCTTGGATACCCCCGTCTTAGTTGACCTCTAGTTTCTATCCCCCCTACCCCATCTATCCCTGTTACCGTATGTTGGATTATATCCTTGAGAGATACTGTACGATCTATAGGAGTAAATGCTATACTTTCCACCAGGAAAACTGGATCTAGGGCATGAATAAGCATTCTTCTTGGTGAAGATGCGAAGTTAGCTCCCGCTTCAATAATTGCCTCGAAATTAGACTGGCATCCGCCCGCAAAAATGACTAGCTGATCTCTATTCTGCTGAAATTTTCTTGCCTCTCTAACAGATTGTACAAAGTAGCTGGAACTTCGATAACTTTCTAAACTTTTTAAGTCCCTCTTTCCTTTAAGCAAGGAATCATGACCTGTTAATACCAAGATATCTGTAGGATAATCTCTTAATGCTTTAGATATAGCTTTCGGTTGTTCTTCTTCTGTTTTACAGATTCCTACAGCTTGTAACCCTAATTGTTTATAGGTCTTCAGGCATTGATCTAGATAATCCTTATCCCCATCTAAATGAAGTATCCTGCCCGGTACTTCGAAATATTCTTCCTCCACTTTAAACTTTCTATCGTAAACCACTTTTCTAAACTTCTTATATACCTCTTGAGAGTCAGCAAGGCTATAATGGACAACTTCTTTTTCATCCTTTGGGACAAGATCGTCCAGATTTGCGTCAGCCAGTAAACGATAATTTATACAACTAAGGATAGCCGTCTGTTTCCAGCCCTTCTTCTTTATATCTACTACTTTTAAAAATAAATCTTGGTTATAAGAACGGCGGGCCACAATACTACCGTTTTTCAACATCTTATCAACCCTCCTGCCGTTAACTATCTCTAAACTATAATATGATTAAAAATGAATTTTGCTTAGAATTATTTTTATACCATTTCAAAGCAAGATAACATCTATACCATTTAGTATAGACAAAAGGCTAAAATGCTTAATCCCCACTATTATTATGTATGTAAGGAATAAGAATGCTACATAATGAAATAATTTAACAGACCATGCACCGTTCCCTACGTTCTTTAAATAATATATATAAAGGAGGTGGGAATTTTTGTATGATCAGGTAATAATTTCTAACAATGAAAAGTTTGCAAAAAATAATATAACCCCGTGGGGAATAAACCTCCCTCAGGGGACAGGTAATGAGGAACTCGATAGATTACTGCATGCTGCTGGCTATGTATATGACCAAGCACAAGATATTTTTTATTCGACACTAGACCCATGGCAAAGAAATCTAGGTTACTGTCGCCTCTATGATGAAGTCGGGGCACCTTTGAGTATGATTATGGACTGTGAACCAATTTATTTCGAATACGAGGGAGAAAAATGGTTAATTGAGTTTTGGAAGGGCCAATATGGTATGGTAACTGGAGGAGAAATTGGTGTTTATACTGGAGGAATCGATCTAAATATTCTTGGCTTCTGGCGAGATACTATTTATAAATGTGCCAGTAATGGAGATCTCTTACAAATGTCTTATACTCTAAAAAAGGGTGGCAAGATACTCTTTACAAGAGAAGGTTGGCACTGGTGGCTGACCGGATTTATTCTGGGCGAGTTTTCAGAGCCTGAAGAATTGGTCATGGATTTACAAATTACGCTGAAAGATGAAAATATGCTTGAGGCTTTCTTAGATGGTCTTAGGGAGGCTGGATACTCAAATGATGAAATCACAGTATCCGGAAATACTGTAAGCCTTACTTTTGATACTCCGCATACAAAACAACCATTTACACGTATACCTTCAACTGATTGGCTTATCCAAAGAAAAAATGAGCTTTTATGTAATAAATACCAAGAAATAACTAAGCCCTATGATAGCTTCGATGATAAAGTAAAAGCGATCGAGGAAGATGCTCCCTATTTATATGACCAGATTATTAGAATAGGTAAAGCTAAGAATTCATTTGAAATCTACGAAGCAGTAATAATGATTACTTTTGTAATTGGGCTATTTATTTCTTCTCGTATTATTAATAGCCAGGAACCTTAAATTAACAAAGGCTTAAAGGTTATCAGTGTCCTCTAAAATGACTCTTTTAACCGTTAAGCCTTTGTTATTCGTTTTTATTATTTTTGTATTAACTGAGCTATTTTTTGGTATTCTGGGATACCAAGATTCTCCGGCCTAAGGCCTTCATCTACGCCAGCAGTCCGAAGTATTTCCGACATCTCAGGCTTGGCGATATCCAAGCCTGCTGTTAAAGCATTCAATAGTGTCTTCCTTCTTTGTCCAAAAGCAGCCCGCACTACGCGAAAGAAAAGCTTAGGATCTGTTTCAAAGCCAGGAAAGCTGCGGATACTAAGTCTAAGTACCGTAGAGGTAACTTTGGGTGGAGGCCAGAAAGCTGCTGGGGGAACATCGAACATTTTCTGAACTTCAGCGGAAAGTTGAACTGCAATAGACAATATTCCATATTCTTTGCACCCTGGTTTAGCCATCATCCGAGCACCGACTTCTTTTTGGACCATTATCGTTAACCCTTCAAGGTTCTCCCCTTGCTCTAGAAAATGCATAAGCAAAGGATTTGCTATGTAATATGGAAGATTCCCAACAAGCCATCCTTTTTCTTTTCCCCAGAGGTCTTGAAGATTGAGCTTAAGAGCATCCATTTGGATTATATGTAACGGAAGACCTTGGAATTCTTTCTCAAGAATTCGCACCTTCTCAGTATCAAGTTCCACAGCCCAGAGACGATCCGTTCTCTCTGTCAGAATCCTTGTTAACCCTCCTGGGCCTGGGCCAATCTCTACCAGAGGCATATCTCCTTCGGGTATAGCCTGCCAAACAATATCGTCAATAATATTATCATCTATAAGAAAGTTCTGACCTAGGGACTTCTTCGCCCTTCCTCCCTTACGTAGCACTCTTTTCGTATAATCTATAGCAGTTTCATTTTTCTCCTGCAATCAATCATCCATCCCTTCGGTTAAATTCAAAGCCTTAAAGAATTGTTCTTTACTTATTCTAAAACGGTTTACCCTGTATAGAAACTGTTTGGCATTATTATCTCCAACTCCAAGGATTTTGCCTAGCGCACGCCTTTTTGCTACCGACCCTTCTTGTCCAATCAGACCGTTATCTAATAGATCCTTCATTTCAATAGAACAAGAATCAGGGCCATATTCATCTGAATTATTTTTAGAAGGACTATCTTCCAATACTTTTTTAAATGCTTTCCTTATATTTTCAGAGGAGACATTCTCTATACCTATATCGTTTCCTTTTTTATTAACAGCAACCTGGCGTGAGAAAAACACATGTTTCGCATTGGGAACACGAGTGCTTATTCGATCCCTGATTTGCCTACCTACAAAATCTGGATCAGTACAAACAATCACTCCTCTACGTTTTGCCATCTCCGAAATATAATCTAATTTCTCCTCAGTAAGTCCAAATCCTTCTGTCCAGATTATATCTACATCTCCTAAGGCTTTTCTTATAGCGTGGGCATCATTTTTCCCTTCGACTATAATCAATTCTTCTATGATTGAATTAGTATCATTATCATTCTGTTGCTCGCTTCTCATCTGCTCCTCCGAATCTTATCATAATTAATCAACATTTCTTTCTTCTACTTTCTGTAGGAGTAATTCAAGTTTATAATCTATTTTCTGCATACTTTTCTCTAATATTTCTATCCTCTCTCTAATTCTATTCATTCCAACTATGGTCGACTCGGAACTGCAAATAGATTCGACGGATAAAGATTCTGCGTTTTCTATCCCTTCTAAAATGTTATCAAGCCGATTCTCTACATAAAATTCCATATTGATAATCTTTCTGAACACTTCCTGCAGTTCTTCCTGGAAAAGAGTATTAGAACTCTGCAGACTTTTGCCCAATTCCTTGGTCGCTTCCCGGAAACGTTGAAAAAAAACTTCACTTTGTTTCTCAATAAAAAGAGAAAGTAATCTTCCAGGTAACAAAGTATTCGTACGTCCATCCCCTCTAATCTTATAAGTCCCTGCAGCTGTGCAATAAGGTTTATCTTTTCCTGGAGGTATCTCGACACGATAGAACGGCCTTCTGGCATAATTCTCAATTATTAGATTTAGCTCTACTGGTGGGACACAGCTTTCAGCCTTGCTCAAGATATATAATCGCTCTTTATCTCCAATGGGACACCCGACAATTCTCCCCTTTTGCATAGTTTGTTCATCTTCTATTTCCCCTACGCCAAGAAGGATGGTTCCTCCTCTGTCTGAATTGGCAAAAGCTACAAGATCGGTCGATTCCAGTCCTTTGACAATCATCTTAAAATCTACATCAAGACCTTCCTGTCTATTAAGAAGAGCTCTTGTTTTTTTAGAAACAGACATATATATATCTTTTTTCATAAAACACGACCTCGATACTATTATTTATACTATGGATTTAAATATCCAGCCTTCTAAAGTGCGTCCTGTGTTCTCCATATTCTATAATAAACATTGTTTTCCCTTTTTATTATCTTATTCAGATTAAACACCCTATTGGCACATATATCTATTCTTTCCTTAAATATTCAGATTAAGCTTCCAAACTTTATCCAATAATATACCGAAGATAAGATATCAAGGAGGACTTTAATATGGAGAAAATTAAAGATAGAAATACTCTCGCAATTGTCTCAGGTATTATTGGTTTATCAGGCTTAATGTTTGTAGACGTATTCTCTCGTAAAGCAAATCTTTCTAAGAGGTCATATCGAGAGGCAGCTGCCGGGATTTTTCTCTCAAAAAGGGAAACTAAGAAGACTACGGGTCACTTTCTTGGACTAATAATGAATGGCGCTGTTAGCATACTAGGAGCAAAATACATTGTCAGTGATCTATCAAAAAATGGTAGGGATAGTATTATTTCAAAAGGAGTATTAGCAGGAATTGCCGTTGGGGCAATTGCTACGGTCATTCCAAATATTGTTCCTAAAAATAGCGTTAAACCCAAAGATGCAACCAGTAACCTCTCTTACGTTTTCAGTAACATAGTTTATGGGTTACTTACTACTTTCTCAGCAGCAAAATTAGGACACGATTCACTTTTTGACACCCCTCCACAAAACAATTACTTGAATCCAACCGAACAAACAAGTGAGGAAACTAGGTTAACCGATGAGGTTGTGGCACAATTTAATTAATTAATTTATGCCAATAATTGATAAGAAAAGGGAGTGTCGCAAAACTACTTTATAAGTAGCTAGCGATGCTCCCTTTTTCTATCAGAGTTAAAACAAGTCCACGGATTTATGTTAATACTTTAGTTATTCCGTTGCTTACCTGATTTTAGGGTATAGACAAATAAGC
>JAGXFZ010000004.1 GCA_024637055.1 Gracilibacter sp.
TCAAGACCTTCCCAGCAAAAATATTTAAATTCACCCTTGAGGGGAAGGTAGTTGCCTTTGTTCAGCTAGTGGAAAATGGTAGGGAACTATTTTTTTTATTTGGGGGATTCCAGCATAGTCTAAATCAAAAATATGACCTATATATAAATATGTTGTTGCAGATAATCAACTATGGGCTGAACAGAGGAGTAAAACAGATTGATTTTGGACAAACCACCGAGAAAACCAAGCTTAAACTAGGAGCTCTGCAAGAGCCTAAGTATCTATATGTGCATCATAGTAATCGAATAATTAATGCTTTATTGGCTATGCTGGTAGGCAAGTTTTCCTATCGTCGTTATGAGGTCTACCATAAGGTGTTTAGGGAGTTTGAGGTGGATAGAGATTGAAAGTCTTACTAGTAAAATGCCATAAAAGAACAATCTTTTCTATGTTTGAGCCAATTGTTACAGAACCGTTAGAATTGGAGTATTTATCAGGACTCTTAGGGAAGTTGGAAATAGAACATAAGATTTACGACCCCCTGATGGAGGGAGGAAGTTTTGAAAAGATATTCGAAGCTTATAAGCCTGAAGTGCTCCTATTATCAGGATATATAACGGCAGTAGATCAGATCATTAGCTATTCCCGATTTGCGAAGAACATGTATACGAATGTAAAAGTTGTAGTGGGCGGGGTCCATGCTGAGATAAATTATCAGGATTTTTTTGTTGATACGGTCGATTTTATTGTTCACTCTGATGGAATAAATACCTTGGAGAAGCTATTAACAATCGACTTTACTAAGGAAAAGGCTCTAGAAATAGAAGGTATTGCCTTTTATGATGGAGATAGATGGCAGGTTAATAGTAAAATTGAGACACCTATAGAAAACCTACCACTTCCAGATAGAAGCTACTTTGAAAAATACAATACAAGAACTAAATACATGAATTATTATCCTGTTGCTTTATTAAGAACAGCCTTATCTTGTCCGCATAACTGTAATTTCTGCTACTGCAAATTACTTAATGGGGGTACGTATGTGGCTCGAAGTATTAATTCTGTAGTAGAGGAAATCAGGGGAATAGACTCAGAGTTTATATGGATTGTAGATGATACCTTCCTCCTAGACAGGGCAAGACTTCTAGAGTTTATCGCTCAAATTAAACGTAAAAAAATTGAGAAAAAGTTTATCGCCTATTCAAGGGTAGACTTTATTGCAAACAATGAAGAGATCATCAGCGAGTTAGCAGATATTGGGTTTATTGAGCTTATCGTAGGCATGGAAGCAGTTGATAATCAAAAACTAGAAGGGTTTAATAAGCAGTATCCTGCAAACGAAAACTTGAAGGCTGCAGAGATATTAGCCAAGAGTGGTATAAGGCTGACAGGACTCTTTATTGTTGGCGTAGATTTTACCCTGAAGGATTTTAGAAATCTTAGCAGTTGGATTAAGAAAATGAGGTTGGACTCTTACGCCGTTTCCATATTCACACCTTTAAAGGGCACAGAAGTTTATCAGAAGTATCAGAATCAAATACAGACTACAGATTATTCGAAGTATGACTTTTTGCATTTGACCTTGAAACCTTCACAAATGAGTGCCGCTTTTTTCTACCTGAATTTTTACCCGCTTTATCTTGGTCAATTCTTCCGGAGCAGATATATTAGAAGATATATCAGAAATCTTATTTTTAAAAGCTTCAAAAGAATGCTTGGGTTTGGAGAAAAACATGAATAAGCAGGTGATTTGGGACTTCTGGGCTAAGCACTATGAAAATCTGTGGGTACAAAAATATTCTCTTAGGCCGACGAGGCGAGAAGTACTATCAAATCTAAAAGAAAAGCTGAAAGCAGATAACAATAACAAAATCTTAGATGTGGGCTGTGGCACAGGGCAATTACTTAGGGAGTTAAGATCAAGGTTTAAACAATTTAAGCTGGAGTTACTAGGCATCGATTTCTCCAAGGAAATGATCCACCAGGCTATAGAAAAGGATAACACTATAAGCTATCAGCGCCTTGATGTTAGAAATATAAGCAGTATAAGTGAGATAGATGAAAAATATACTTTGTGCTTTGTACGCACTCCTTTCCTTACTATGAGAACCAACCTAAGGCCATTCGTCAATTCGCCGATTCCTTAAAGGCTGGAGGCTATCTCCTTTTAGCCCAATCCTCTCAGAATTCATTTTATGACCAACTGGTTTTATCTTTGGTGAAGCTTACAACAGGAAAAGCTAATTACCCAAGTGTAAACTCAATTTTGGAGATGACGAAAAGCTCCTTTGAATGTGAACGGATAATAAAGATCAAAGAAAGTTTTTTCATGCCTTCCATTTATTTATTTGTTCTAGCAAAAAGAACTTTACATGAGGGGATTAAAAGATGAATATCTTATTGATTCGGCCTAAGCCCAATAAAGAGACGATCGGTTTACAGCATGTAATGATTTGTGAACCCCTAGAGCTAGAATATCTAGCCGCTAACATAGAAAGAAAAGATGTAAATGTTGTAATTATTGATATGATATTAGAAAAAAGATCTTTGGAGTATTTTATAAAAGAGTACAATCCTGACGTCGTAGGCATGAGTGGTTATATTACTCATGTAAATGTGATAAAGGACTATGCCAAAAGAATCAAAACAGTGAATCCAGACTGCAAAGTTGTGGTAGGGGGTGTCCATGCCGAAGTTTTGCCCCAAGATTTCATCAGCGAAGAGATAGATTATATTGTAGAGGCCAACGGGATAAAAACCTTTAATTCAATCATAAATAATTTAAAGCTATCAGAAATAGAGAGTAGCTATGAAGAGATAGAGAGTACCGATGCAGGGATAGAAGGAACCTATAGAGAAGGGAAGAAGAGTCTAAAGGAAACTTCTTTTCAGCATCTTTTTCCCGACCGGGAGAAGGTAGCAAGGTATAGGCATAAATATTATTACATGTTTCATAATCCATGTGCCTTAATTAAAACTTCCTTTGGCTGTCCTTATAACTGTAGTTTTTGTTATTGCAAAGAGATTACTGAAGGAAAATACTTTGCCAGGAGCATAGACTCTGTAATCGAGGAATTAAAAGAGATACCCGAACCAGAGATTTATATCGTCGACGATGATTTTCTGTTTTCTAAGGAGCGAGTTTTAGATTTTTGCCTAAAACTTAAAGAGCATAACATTCAAAAAAGGTTCCTTGTCTATGGCCGGACTGATTTTATTAGTAAGAATGAAGATGTAATCCAAACCTTTCGGGAGCATGGGCTTGGCGCTGTTATCGTTGGGCTGGAATCCTTTAGAAATGAAGATTTAAATAAATACAATAAACGAACCAGCATTTTAGAAAATGAAGAGGCCATAAGAATTCTCCAAAGGTATAATATTGAGGTTTACGGAACCTTAATTCTAGGGATGGACTTCTCAAAAGAAGACTTTGTAAACCTCTACAAGTGGATAAGAAAGATGGGCTTAATCTTTGTCAACTTGCAACCTCTTACTCCCTTAAAAGGAACGGACATTTATGAAGTCTACGAGGAAGATCTGGCCATCAAGAGGGAAGAATTTGAAAAATGGGACTTGGCTCACCTTGTACTAAAACCGGAAAAAATGACTACTCGTAGGTATTACTATGAAATTATAAAACTATATTACAAAATAACCATGCATCCCACTAACGTAAAAAAGCTTATAAAAAAGTACGGATTAAAGGAAGTACTTAAGTTGTCTTATGGCAGTAGTGCCGTAACCTTACAATACCTGCAAAAAATACTAAGAGGTAAATAGTATGAAGAAAATACTGCTTATTCAGTCTACTCCCTATGATTCTTTGAGAAGTCCGATAAAAAAGAAAAAGCTATACTTCGTAGGCTTGGCCTTACCTCTTTTGGCTGCTTTAACCCCTAAGGATTGGGAAGTCGAAATCATATTGGAAACTATCGAGGACATACCTTTTGATACAGATGCAGATATAATTGCGATTGGGTCAATGGGACATGCTATAGTTCGTTCCATCGATATTGCCAAGGAGTTTAAAAAGAAAGGCAAAACTGTAATACTTGGTGGCTACATGGCCAGCCTTATGGCTGAAGAAGCTCTTCAATACTGTGACTGTGTAGTAATAGGGGATGCAGAAAAAGTGTGGGAAAAGGTTCTCCAAGATTATGAAGCAGGAGTTTTAAGCAGTTTTTACCAAGAGGAGCTAGAATCTCTCTCTACTCCACCTCCCCGATTTGATTTAATTCTGAATAAGAATATCGGCGACTTTTTACCTGTCCAAGCAGGAAGAGGATGTCCTAATTCTTGTAGCTTTTGTTCAGTTTACTGCCTTTATAAGAACAAGTATTATAAAAGAGAGATATCAGAGGTAATTAGGGATATAAAACAAGTGAAAGAGTTAGGCTTTCGTAAGTTTTTATTGTTAGATGATAATATCATAGCTGATAGGAACTATTTAAATGAGCTGTGCAGAGAAATTAAAAAATTAGACATGAGGTGGGCCTCCCAATGCTCTATCACAATCGGTGAGGATAAAGAATTACTGCAGATGGTATCAGACAGCGGTTGTATCGCCTTAAGCTTTGGCTTAGAAAGTATTTCAGCAGAAAGTCTTAAATCTATGGATAAATCCTGGGCAAACCCGCTGGAATATGGAAAGCTGATAGAAAATATCCAGCAAGCTGGTATAGATGTATCGACGGAAATGGTGGTAGGTGCTGATGGAGACAGTCTCAGTTCTATCAAAGCTACCGCCAAGTTCATCAAAGATAATAAAGTTGTAGTACCCAGATTTTATATACTCACCCCTATCCCCGGAACGAAGTATTTTAAGGACTTGAAGGCCCAAAATAGGATTTATAACCAAGATATTTATTCCTACAACGGCAGTGAAGCAGTACATCTGCCCAAGAATATGACTCCGGAAGAACTAACTAAGGCCTACTGGGACTTATATGAGGAAGTCTTTTCTTTGGAATCCATAATCAAAAGAACCATAATCAGGGGAGATTTCTTCAAAAAGGCAGACAGATATATGTTTTATTTCATGGTAAATTTATATTATCGTTACCAGATCAAACAAAAGATTACTCCAAATATTATCTAGCGAGGGAATAACCTATGAAGGTACTTTTAGTAAGACCTCCAAGAATTAAACAAGCAGTTGCTCTAGGTGAATTTATGTATAGCGAGCCCATTGGTCTGGAAATGGTTTATGCCATGCTAGAGGATAGTCATCAGGTTGAGATATTAGACCTTATGTCCGAGAAGATAGCAATTGAGGATAAAATAAGTGATTACAAACCACAAGTTGTAGGTATCACCACATTGTGTATTGATATCCCGACAGTTAAGAGTCTGGCGGAAAGAGTGAAAAGGTATGATCCGAATATAATTACAGTCATCGGAGGAACCCAGACTTTTTTAAACAGTGAAGGTTTTTTTATTGATTCAGTTGACCACGTGATGAGATATACAACGAAGAAGACGATTAAAGAGCTTTTTGGTTATCTAGAAAAGGGAGAGAACCCTCCTGTTATCGATGGGATTTGTAGCAGAGTAAACAATTACAAGACTACAAGTAAATATGGCATTAACGAATATGTAAAACCCAACCGAGCCTCAACTACTAAATATAGAAGAAACTATACTTATTTTGGTTATAAGCCCTGTGCTATTATGGGGACAGCTCAAGGTTGTTCGAAAGTCTGCCGCTTCTGTCTAAGGTGGAGGATTGAAGGACCTACAGAAGAGTATTTTCCTATGAATTTTGTAAGAGAAGAGATTATAAGTATTCAAGAAGAGAACATAATGATTTTTGATAATGATTTTCTCCACAACGCAGACAGGCTTGAAGAGCTTTGTGACTTTTTGGAGAGGGAGAATATCCATAAGAACTTTATTTGTTATGCCAGCGTAAATAGTATTTTAATGAATAAAGAAATAATAAGACGCTTTCATTCTTTAGGGTTAAAGGCTGTCTTAGTCGGATACGAGACTTTTAAAGATGAGGAACTGCAAAAGTACGATAAGAAATCTAGTGTTCATGATAATGTGAAAGCCAGTAAGTTTTTAAAAGAAATTGGCTTAGACGTCTGGGCCTCGTTTATGATTCATCCCGACTGGAGTAGTGAGGACTTTAAGTCCTTTAGAAGATATATCAAGACTTTAAATCCCGAGACTTCAACCTTTTCGCCGTTAACTCCTTTTCCCAACCTTCCTCTTTATCAGGAATATAGAGATAGGTTGCTGGTGGCGGAGGAGGATTATGAAAAATGGAGCTTTGGGCAGGTCACCATAATGCCTTCCAGCATGAGCTTAAGAAGATATTACTACGAGATTTTAAAGACTAATCTGTATGTAAACTTACCTCTTAAAAATATAAAGTATCTAACTAAAAGATTCGGTATTTTTAGTGTATTTAGGCTCCTTAGAGGTTCTGTGAGTTTATTTATTAAATATATTAAGTTGATGTTATAATTAGTGAGAACAACATAAATATATGACTAGCGTGTAACAACCATAGAAATAATTTTCTGCTTCTGGCTTACATAAATGGAGGTATTGTCTTGTTTAATAATTTTAATGAGCTTTTTGAAGCAGCGCGAAAACTTGGTCAAGTAACGATTAGCGTAGCTGTGGCACAAGAGCGGGGGGTACTTGAGGCTATCAAAGAAGCTGAAAAGTCAGGGCTGGGCAAAGCGATACTTGTCGGTAATAAAGAGCTCATTAGCCAGATGATGGAGGACATTGGGCTTTCTGATAATAGCCGGATTATCGATATAGTTGACCCGGATCAGGCAGCGTTAAGAGCCGTAGAGCTGGTTCACGACGGTGAAGCTCAAATTCTTATGAAAGGCCTGATTAATACTAGCAACTTTATGCGGGCTGTCTTAAATCGAGAAAAAGGTCTGCGCAGTGGAAGTATTTTAAGCCACTTTGCAGCTTTAGAGATTCCGGGGGAAAAGAAACTGACTTTCCATACCGATGGGGGAATTAACATTGCTCCAGATTTGAAGCAAAAGAGACAAATTCTTACTAATTCGCTGGCGGCGCTGAAGGCGTTAGGATTTACTAGACCGAAAGTTGCTGTACTTGCTGCGAATGAGCAAGTAAGTCCTAAAATGCAGGCAACGATCGATGCGGCAGCTTTAGTCGCCATGGCCTATGCGGGTGAACTTCCGGAGTGTGAGATTGAAGGACCGATGGCAATGGATGTTGCTGCCAGTAGAGAATCTGCAGAGCATAAAGGGATTCAGAGTAAGATTGCGGGGGATGTTGATCTCTTCCTCTTCCCTACCATAGAAGCTGGAAACAGTGTTGCGAAAGCCTTGATCAAGTATGCTAAAGCTATGAACGCTGGTGTTATCTTGGGGGCAACCAATCCAATTATTTTGGTCTCTCGTTCAGATAAGGCGGAGTCCAAGTTGAATTCCTTAGCGTTAGCTTCGCTTATCGTTAAAGGAAGTGAAAACCGTCAATAAATTATCATAATAAAAAGTAAAGGAGATACGGCATGATAGTCCGCCAATTATCGGTTATCTTAGAAAATAGACCGGGAGCAATCACTGAGGTACTCGCTGTTCTAAAAGAGAATGGAATCAACCTTCGTGCTTCCGCACTCGCTGAGTCAGGCGAGTTCGGTATTTTCCGTATTGTTGTTAATGATTCGGAGAAGGTTGAACATCTGCTGCTAAACTCAAATTTTACTGTAAGAGTTACTCAAGTTCTCGGGCTGACGTTGGATGACGACGCAGGCAGTTTATATCAAAATATGCTAAAGCTAACCGATGCAGGAATCAATGTGGAGTATACATATGGATTTGCCGCTTCCACAGACATAGGAGCTCGAGTTATTATAAAAGTAGACAACTTGCAACTGGCAGTAAGAATTCTTGATGAGCAACAGCTTCAAACTAATCCTAAACATGAAGAAGATGAAATACCCGGATTCTATTGGTAAACCTTTATTATAAGAGGTTGCTTGAAGAAAACGATATTAAATAAAGAAAATTGAGTGTTAATAAACAAGGGGATAGTACTAAATTGCGAATTAGGAAAAAGCGGTGGGCGAAGCCCGAACTGGAAAAAGACCACAAGGTCATTTTCACACCCGAAGAAATCAAAGGAAATTGGGAAGAACTATTTGGGAATGATTCTACAATTCATTTAGAGTTGGGTTGTGGCAGAGGGACTTTCATAACTCAACTTGCAGCTAGGAATGAAAATATCAATTACATCGTGATTGATACACATCATGAACTGTTAGTTAATGTCTTGAGAAAACTAAATGAAAACAATTTGGATAATGTAAGGATTGTTCCAATGAATATAGAAAAAATAGGAGATATCTTTGCTCAAAATGAAATCGATAAAATCTATATTAACTTCTGTAATCCATGGCCAAACCGGAGACATCATAAAAGAAGATTGACCCATTCCAATTTCCTTGAAAAATATCAGGCTTTTTTAAAGAAAGGATCAGAAATCTGGTTGAAAACGGATGATGATCTACTTTTTACAGATAGTCTTGGTTACTTTAAAGTAACTGGTTTTGCCGAATTACACAGGACGTATGACTTATATCAAAGCGATTTCGAGGGAAATGTCATGACAGAATACGAAGAAAAATTTATCAATCAAGGGATTAAGATCAAGTTTGCAAAGTTTAAAATATAAAAATGAACCAGTGTTTCAGGTAGTACTCCAAAAACACTGGTTCATTTTATTCACTGTCTACAATATGGTTAGCAGAGAGCAACTTCATTCTTTTAGATTCTCTTAAAATTATTTTAAATCGTAAGACCAACCGACAAGGCCGCGTTTCATATGATAGATATCGTTAAAATCATTCTTAAGGAGAAATCTAACAGCCGCAGGGCTTCTACCTCCTGACGCACAGTAAACTAATATTGGTCGATCTTTATACTTTTTTAGGTCATTAATTCTTGTAGCAATTTCTCCCACAGGGAAAGATTTTGCACCTTGTATATGCCCTGATTTAAACTCTTGCATGGTCCTGACATCGATAATTAGTAAATCTTTATTTCCTTTAATTAATTCAAACGCATCTTGAGATGTAAGATGCTTTATTTTTTTGTTTATAGCAAAAGAGATTTTCCGATATACTGTAAAACTGATAAAAGCACTAACAATAATATAGATAATATTGGTTAGAATTTTAATTCACCTCTAGTTTAGTTTTGTATTATAAAAATAGATTATAGATATATCATACGATAAGATAAGACAAATTGCAATATACCCCTATGGGGTAATAAAGGAATGAATGCTGCTTAATTATGATTTGAGCAATCAACCTCTTATGAATTAAAGAAAGAGTTCTTTTTCACAATATATTCAGAAAATTCAAATAATATGATAGACTGAGGATATACTTGAGAGGAGGAATATTATGATTCATACGTGTGACATCTGTGCCAACTTAAAAGAAACAGCAACTCATCAACTGAATGTTGGTTTTTCTGGGAAAGATGAAGAATACGAGTGGAAGGTCTGTGAAGCCTGTGATCCGGCGTTCAACGTTTTAAAGGATTATATTCAGGGATAGAGAAGATATATAAATAAAAGATTAAATAGAGGATGCCCCATAATAGCTGAGTTGATTGCTTGATTGGAGGCATTCTTTTTTGCTATTATCGATTGAGAAATATAAAAGGTGCATGTAAAGGCCAACAGCAACTTTATTTGCAAAATTCTTAAAATTATGAAAAAAATAGCTATTCTATAAAGAAAAGCTTATTATATATCCATTCTTGGTTGAAGGAACACGTGTAAAGTGCTATAGTTATTTAAATAAATATTTATAATGGTTACCAAATAAGAGGCAACTAAAGGTTGTTAAGTTTAATAATTAAAAGTCGAAGGAGATACGTATACGTGTTTAAGGAAAAAATGGATCTCAGATTACCAGGACCAGTTCAAGTTCCAAAAGAAATTCAAATGGCAATGGAAAAAAGCTTTGATCATCCAATGATGGACTACCGAAATCCAGTATTTCAAGAGGTATTGCAAGAAACAATAACCAAAGCAAAAGCAATTTTTCAAACAAAAAACATAGTTATTCCACTCACATCGAGTGGAGCATCTGCTTTGGAAGCAGCTATAATCAATACGGTCGGACCAAAGGATACAATCATTCTTTGTGTTATTGGTTACTTCGGAGAGTATCTACAAGGTATTACAGATCATATCGGTTGTAAAGTTGTTCGTGTAGAGGCAGAGTGGGGAGAAATTGTTGACCCTGAAGCGGTTAGACGAGCTTTAAAAGAAAATCCTGAAGCTAAGGCTGTGTTTGCTACTCATTGTGAAACATCAACATCAGCCATTAACAATATCAAAGATATTGCCGCAATAGTTCAAGAAACAGAAGCTCTCTTCCTAGTTGACGCAGTTAGTTCTATTGTCGGTACCCCGTTGTATATGGATGAGTGGGGAATTGATATCGTTGCAACTGGTGGCCAAAAGGCATTAATGCAACCACCTGGACTTGCTCTTATTACTATAAGTGATAAAGCTTGGTCCGTTATCGAAAAACTTCAATGCCCTTCGTTTTATTTTGATTTAAAGCTATATAAAAAAGATCTTGAATCAGGAGTTGGTACACCCTATACACCGAATATAGCTCTTGTTTGTGGATTACTAGAAGCTTGCAACATGATTGAAAGAAGCGGTGGAATCGAAAGCGAATATAAGCGCCATGCAGCCCTTCGTGATATGACGCGTGCGGGTGTCCGTGCCCTTGGACTTGAATTACTAGTAAACGATTCTGCAGCAAGCCCAACCCTTACAGCGGTGAAACTAGAAAACGCTGATCAATTCCGGAAGCTGATGAGAGAAGAGTTCCATATTGCCTTAGGTGGTGGACTTGGAAAAGTAAAAAATAAGATTTTGCGTTTGGGCCATATGGGCTATACAGATGCCGCTGATATGTTAAAAATGTTCGCAGCCATGGAATTAGGACTGTTAAAAACCGGTCATAAAGTAGAGCTAGGTTCTGGAGTGGCTGGAGCTCAAAGACAGTGGCTTGATAATCCCAATTGCTAAGGGAATATTTTGGTTAAAAAGTTAAGTCCACTTAGGTTCCCTCAGACTAAAATTTGAGGGAATTTTTTATTTAGATAGCAATCAAAACTTTCCAGACAAAAGAACATGTTGTAATATTATAGTGCTTCTTATTTTAGTGAATCAAAAGATTAGGAGGAATTATTCATGTTGACAAGAGTTAACCCCAAAAATGGTGATCAACTATCCATATTGGGTTTTGGTTGCATGCGCTTGCCGACCAAGAACATGGGCATTGATGAATCTCGAGCCATTGCTCTGATTCATGATGCTATAAAAAACGGGGTGAATTATTTTGATACTGCCTATTTCTACCATAAAGGTAAGAGTGAGTCTCTACTGGGAAAGGCGCTATTAGGTGGCTATCGTGAACAAGTAAAAATCGCTACAAAGCTTCCTCCTTTTCAACTAAGTAAGTTGGATCAGGCCAAAAAAATATTTGCGACCCAACTTGAGAGGTTGCGAACAGATTATATTGACTATTACCTTCTTCATATGCTGACAGATAAAGCCGGATTTGATCGTCTTATTGGACTCGGTGTAATGGAATGGTTAGAAGGATTAAAGGCTGAAGGGACGATTAAAAATATTGGTTTTTCCTTTCATGGTAGCAAGGCGGAATTTGAGTCGATTGTGACAGCATATCCTTGGGACTTCTGCCAAATTCAATATAATTACATGGATGAAAACAATCAGGCGACTAAATCTGGTTTGCTCCTGGCAGCAAGCTTGGGTATTCCTGTAATTGTGATGGAACCACTTCGGGGAGGCAAGCTGGTGACACATTTACCGGCACAGGTTAAGAAAACTTTTACGAACTATGATGCTGAACGTTCACCTGCTGAATGGGCACTGCGTTGGATTTGGGATCATTCAGAGGTACTAGTTGTATTATCGGGGATGAGCGATGAAGCACAGGTTGCAGAAAATATTCGCATAGCGGGACATGCAAAAGCAAATTCTTTGTCCCCAGAAGAGCTTAATGTATTTAAGCAAGTAAAAAAAATATTGCAGGAGAAGACAATAATCCCTTGCACAGCCTGTGGCTACTGTATGCCCTGTCCATCCGGGGTGGATATTCCTGGTTGTTTCTCCTGCTATAATGATAAGTACCTAATGGAAGATAAATCGGTGCGGTTTCGTTATCTTCAAACGTTGGGCGCTACTTCAGTAAAGCCAGCTTTTGCGTCTCAATGTATAGCCTGTGGGAAATGCGAAAGTCATTGTCCACAGCAGATAGCGATCAGTGAGAAACTGAACATGGTCAGTAAAGAGATGGAAGGTGGAATATATAAGCCTATTATTTGGATAGCACGGAAATTTATGAAACTGAAGTAATAATTTAAAATAAATATTTACTTTTTATAAGTTCATCTGGATAAAAAAATATATCGAGACTAGAATTTGTAGTATAATATAGCTTAAAAACATCATAGATAAAAGGATGGAGAATACTTGATGACTTTAGAAGATCACTTTTTGGAAATGAGACAGAATACAATTGGCTATAACTATGAATTCTTAACACCTTATGGAAAGAAAAAAATGTATTATTTCGACTATACAGCCAGCGGAAGGTTGTATAAACCAATAGAAGACAAGATAGCCAACGATTTTGGTCCTCTTGTTGGCAATACGCATTCTGAAGAAAATGCAACTGGGACAGCTATGACTGAAGCTTATAAACATGCCAAAGAATATATAAAAAAACATGTCAATGCCGGTAAAGATGATGTCATTATTTCTACCGGATTTGGCATGACGGATGCTGTAAATAAACTACAGCGTATTATAGGTCTTCGAAGCGGGCGGCATGATGAAAGACCTATTGTTTTTGTTACCCATATGGAACATCATTCTAATCATATTTCTTGGATAGAAACTGATGCGGAAGTTGTAGTTATCGAGCCGGACGAAGAAGGATTGGTCGATCTCAATCGTGTTGAAGCGATGTTGCAAAAATACGAAGATAGAAGATATAAAATAGGTGCGTTTACAGCATGTTCTAATGTTTCCGGTGTGCAAACACCATACTATGAATTGGCTAAGATAATGCATAAATATGGCGGTCTTTGCTTTATTGATTTCGCAGCATCTGCGCCTTATGTGAATATAGATATGCATCCGAAAGAACCAGAGAAGAAACTGGATGGCATATATTTTTCACCCCATAAATTTTTAGGTGGCCCTGGTACTTCGGGTGTGCTTGTTTTTGACTCCAAGATATATCAGAATAAAATCCCCGATTGCCCTGGCGGGGGAACTGTCGATTGGACAAACCCGTGGGGAGAAAGAAAATACGTTGACGATTTAGAAGCACGTGAAGATGGGGGAACACCAGGGTTTCTTCAAGCAATCAAGAGCGCTCTTTGCATTAGGTTAAAAGAAAAAATGAATATAGAGCGAATGGATCAACGGGATAAAGATATGATCGGAATCCTTTTTAATGAATTAAGCGATGTTGAAGGATTACATATCTTAGCCAAAAACGTAGTAGATCGCTTAGGCATCCTATCATTCTACACACTCGGCATACACTACAGCCTGTTTGTTAATCTTTTGAACGATCTCTATGGTATTCAGGCCAGAAGTGGCTGTTCCTGTGCAGGAACCTATGGCCATTATTTACTGCATATCGAAAAGGATAGATCCAAAGAGATTACAGACTTAATCACTACCGGAGATTTATCCGGAAAACCTGGGTGGATAAGAATTTCAGTCCACCCAATGATGAAAAATGAAGAGATTTATTATGCTTCAGAAGCAATAAAAGATATCATAAAAAATATTAAAACATATGAAAAAGACTATATATACAACAGTAATACAAATCAATTCAAACATAGAAATGCTAAGAATTATTTGAATGTTAATGAGATGTTTAGTCTATAAATATGGTATTAGCGCCTGTGTTTCATTACCTATTATGCGGATTTAGCATAAGAGGTTTCTTGTTGTACTGACTTAGCGGCGCGTTTTTGCTTGCTATGCCATAAAACCATAATTACTGAAAATGAAGTTAGCATTATACCGATAACCCCTGCTAGGACTTGACCAACAATATATAGAGGTGCATAAAAACCTTCTATCTGTCCAGAAGCTGATTGTGTCCCAAACCCCAAAAAGAGAGTATCAAACCCTGGGACAAAGTACAGTTGATACATTATATGGCCTGCCAAAAGCAAGGGAATAGAAGCAAAAATTAGCTTTACTCTTTTAGAAGCAGCTTTGGTCTTGTAAGGACGCACTACTAACCAAGTCAAGATGCCTGCGGTTAAAGCAGTTGCCCAATAAGCTATACTAAACCATAACCGCCAAAACTCCTCAGGCCATACATTTTGGACAGTTTCAAAATAGTTAATTGGGATAAGAATTGCTAAAGTGACTCCAATAAAAATAGAAAACCCTTGGTTAACTCTGACAAGATGCCATACTTCCTGAGCTGGAATCCTAATATTTAATTGGACAGAATCATTCGGGCAGTTTTTCACACAATTAAAACATAGTTTACAATCTAGGTTATTATCCAGATAAGGTAAATGTTGAGACATTGGACAACCAGGGGCTTTCTCATTACCTACATAACAATCCAAGGTAGTACACTTGTTAAGACATATATTGGAATCAGCTCTTACCTCCAGCATGGACCCAATGGAAGCAGTGCCGACTAATCCACCTAATGGGCACAAGTTCTTACACCATGCGTGACGAGCAAAAATAATTCCGACTAAAATAGCTAATAGCAGAATTATTAGAAGAAGGATACCCGTAGTCAAGGGGTTATCCCTCATCCCTGTAACAACCTCAACCCAAAAAACTAAAAGGAATAAGAATGTTACAAATAGAAAGTCATACTTTTTGAGGATATCAGGAACAGGTCGATTCCAGTGGAGATATTTTTGCGCAAATTCCATGATAGTAGAGAATGGACAGATTGTGCACCATATTCTTCCAATTAGAGGTGATAATATTACCAAAGCAGGCCACCATAAGCCCCAAACAATAGTAAAAATGTCAACAGCGAAAGGCATATGAGGTCTAAATAAAAGCTGTAAAATAATTAGGATAAAGAGGAAGCTGGTAACCCCCCGAAGAGCAGAGACCAACTTACCTTTTCTGATTACTTCTTTAAGGGGCTGCCAGGAAAAAAGATCAAAAGATTTACCTGCTTTTTGAGCTGTAGGACCAAAGAAGATGTGTTCAATACTAATGGTGTCGTTTTTTGCCAAAGAGAAAGCCCGCTCGATAACTTGGATTAACTCAGTTGTATTTTCCTGCCTATAATTATGTGAGAGTAAAAGTCTGGTAGATTCGTGATCCAGAACAGGAACTTTACGCTTGTTCTTATGTGCAAGTTGTTCTAGAACTCCTTGAGCAATAATCGGAATATCTCTTTTGCGTTCCCGAAGGGGTTTAATCCTAAATCTCTGCTTAAAGCACTTATGCAATTCAGGAATTAATTGACTTTCCTCGAAAACCGTCGTACCCACAACAAAACATTTTTTTTCTTCAGTTTGCAGAGCCTGTGCTAAGTTAAACTGTGCTTTGGTAGAAAGCGAGTCGAGCCCCTTAATTAGTAGAGTTCCATCTTCGATTAAATTAAAAAGGCTATTGAAAGATTCTCCCCACTGCTGATCAAAATGGCGACCGTTAATAACGATGAAAGGTGCTATCTCGCCAAACAGACTCTTGTGTATATACCAAGCCATCATTTGTCTGCCTGTGCCGCTTTCTCCGGTAATCAACAGATTATCAGGATTGATACTCAGTTCCTCAATCTTAGAATTAATACGTTGCGTCGTCCCTTTTCCGCCCCAGATGCCATAGAATTTCTCCTTATACTGACTCAGTTGCATGGCAGAACGTAAAAATTCTTTATATTTTGCTTGCCATAAGAAATCATTGGCTGTGCTCAAACGTTCAGAGAGCTTTTCAATGATTTTTTGGTTTAGATTTGGCCACCTCACAAGCATTAATGCAAATTGTCTAGCATCTAAGGCTAGAATACGACAATCATCAAAACACCGTATAGTAGAAGCTGCAGGGTTGCCGGTTAGTAGAGATATCTCCCCGAAAGCATTGCCAGGCCCAAAGGTGTTAATCTGTAAGATATCATGGGCGTCTTTTTTAACTAGTGATTCTACTCTGCCTTCGGTAATAACATAGAAGAATTGAATGGTTTGCCCTTGCTTAATAATCTCAGACCCTTGGGCATATTCCTGCCATTCAAACTCCTGAGCAAGTTCACCTAACTGGTCATTAGTTAGATTTGAGAAAAACAGGACTTTTGATAAGAAATGTATTTTTTTATTGCTATTATTTATATCTAACATAAAAGAACATCTCCTGCTTATAGAAATCTTATTAAAATATTGAAATTATTCATTAAATATACGATGAAACGGTAATTTTTTCAATAATAACTTTATGGAAGAGTCCTGAAAAAAATAATATTCTATGATACAATAGAAAAAATATTCATACAAAGAAACAACTAAAATTAGACAATACAAATTTTTAGCAAAAGATAAAGAGGTGTGCACTTTGGATAAAGACAAGCATATGAATCACAACCACGAAAATCATCAAGATGAAGGAATGGAACATACTCATAACAGTAACAATGATGATCAAGGCCATGAGGAAATGGATCATGACAATGCGAATCACGAAGGTCACGAAGACCATCATGCTATGATGGTGGAAGATTTTAAACGAAGATTCTTTTTTTCACTGATTATTACAATCCCAATATTACTTCTATCACCTATGATTCAGGGTTTTTTGGGTGCTGATTGGAGATTCACCGGAGACTCGTATATACTTTTTGCTCTTTCTACAATACTTTTTATCTATGGCGGGAAACCATTTATTACTGGGGCAAGGGATGAACTTAAGAAGAAATCACCTGCCATGATGACATTAATAGCTTTTGCTATATCTGTAGCATACGTGTATAGTGCATCCACAGTATTTATCCTAAAGGGTAATGATTTTTTCTGGGAATTGGCAACTCTAATAGTTATTATGCTATTAGGCCATTGGATTGAAATGAAATCTGTTATGGGGGCGTCTAAAGCTCTTGACGAGCTACTTAAACTCATGCCTGAGAAAGCACATCTTATAAAAGAGAACGGAGAAATTGTCGATGTTCTGGTAAAACAGTTAAGGACAGGGGATACAATCCTTGTAAAACCCGGTGAAAAAATCCCCATAGATGGTATTGTATATGATGGTACATCGGCTGTTAACGAATCCATGCTTACGGGAGAATCGCTTCCTGTTGAGAAAGAAAGTGGAGATGAAGTAACTGGTGGCTCCATTAATATTGATGGGGTACTGAAATTCAAAGTCAGTAAAACCGGTGATGATACATTTTTATCCAAGGTTGTGAGACTTGTTCGAGAAGCTCAGGAATCAAAATCAAATACGCAAAGACTGGCTGATATAGCGGCAAAGTGGTTATTCTATATAGCCGTCACAGCTGGTACCATTACCTTTGTTATCTGGTTCTCAATCACAAAGGATATAAACTTTGCAATTACGCGAGCGGTGACAGTAATCATAATATCCTGCCCACACGCCCTAGGGCTGGCCACACCACTTGTTACGGCGGTTTCAACAAGTATTGGCGCTAAGAGGGGTCTATTAATTAAGAACAGAGCAGCATTTGAGAATGCTCGCAAAATAAATGCTGTTGTATTTGATAAAACAGGGACTCTAACTGAAGGTGAATTCGGAATAACTGATATTCATGAAGTGGGAGTATCTCAGGAAGAGTTACTTACCATTGCTTACTCAGTGGAGGCAAATTCAGAACATCCGATAGCAAAAGGGATCGTAAAAGAAGGGAAGAAGTTAAATCTTAAAACTAGGGAAGTTCAAAACTATCAAAATCTTACGGGACAAGGTTTAAAAGCCACTGTAGATGGTAAGGAAATCATGGCTGTAAGCCCAGGTTATATGAGGAGAGAAAAAATTGAGTTTGACGTAAACCATTATGAGAGACTAGCCCAAGAAGGGAAGACGGTAGTATTTATATTACAAGACCATGAACTAATAGGCTACATCGCCTTATCAGATATTATACGAGATACCGCTAAGCAAGCTGTTACTACATTAAAGTCTATGAATATCGAATCCATCATGCTGACAGGAGATAATCAAAAAGTAGCGTCTTATGTAGGTAAGAAACTTGGAATAGATACAGTAATTGCTGAGGTACTGCCCCAGGAGAAATCAGATAAAATCACTGAGCTTCTTAAAGAAGGTAAGAAAGTTGCCATGACCGGTGATGGAGTGAACGATGCGCCATCATTAGCTAAAGCAGACTTAGGCATAGCGATCGGTGCGGGTACAGATGTTGCAATCGAAACAGCTGATGTTATTCTCGTAAGGAGCAATCCTTTGGATGTTGTAAATATCTTAAAGCTTTCTAAGGCAACCTATAAAAAGATGGTTCAGAATCTGGCTTGGGCTACTGGTTATAACATTATTGCACTTCCCTTAGCAGCAGGCGTCTTATACAATCAAGGTATTATTATTAGCCCTGCCATGGGTGCAGTTTTCATGTCGCTTAGCACTATCATAGTTGCGATTAATGCTCGATTTCTTAAGATAGATGAGTAATCAACTCAAAATGCAGGCAAGTTTAAGGAAGGAAGATTATGAGTAATAATAGACCGAAGGTAGCTTTTATCTGTATCCATAATTCATGTCGTAGTCAAATAGCAGAAGCACTTAGTAAGCATTTTGCTAGTGATTTATTTGAAAGCTATTCGGCGGGGACAGAAATTAAACCACAGATTAACCAAGATGCAGTTAGACTTATTAAGGAGATATATTCGATTGATATGGAGAAAACGCAAAGATCGAAACTTTTAGCAGATATTCCTCCAGTAGATATAGTTGTGACTATGGGCTGCAATGTGGATTGCCCGTTCCTGCCATGCAAACAGCGAGAGGACTGGGGCCTAGAAGATCCCACTGGTAAAAGCGATGAAGAATTCAGGATAATAATTGATATTATTGAAAGTAAGATTAAAGATCTTGCCAAGAGGCTTACTAATTAACAACAGTCCGTACAACAGCATTTAAAAGTCACTAATTGTGGCTTTTTTTTTTACTCTATTAAAAATGGTTAGCTTATTAGGCATCTGCAAATACTATTTCCTAGTACACTACTAGGAGGTACAGGAAATGGAAAAACATCATAAGGGATTGACGGCAGTCCAATTAACTATGATGGCGCTCGGAACAGTAGTCGGAGGATCCTTTTTTCTCGGATCAGTAGTTGCTATTCGTGCTGCTGGGCCGGCTGTTATTATTTCATATATACTTGGAGGTATATTAGTATACTTTATTCTTTTCGCCTTATCAGAGATGACAGTCGCAGATCCAAATGCCGGTTCTTTTCGGACTTTTTCCGAGAAGATATATGGTTCAGGCGTAGGCTTTGTAGTAGGATGGGTCTACTGGACTGGACTAATTTTTGCAATGTCTAGTGAAGCAATAGCTGTATCGATTCTGCTTAAAGCATGGATACCTGGTATATCTATCCCTATAATGGGATCATTAGTTATTATTCTAGTTACCATTCTCAACATGCTGGGAGCTAATATACTGAGCAAACTAGAAAGCGGTTTAGCTGCTATAAAACTATTAGCGATTGTTGGATTTATTATCTTAGGTATATTACTGATTTCTGGTATTGTCTTAGATGTGCCTAGGATAGGAATGGGTGCTTTACGTGAGGAAGTCTGGTTCCCTGCTGGTATAGCTGGAATAGCTGGCAGTATGCTAATAGTTATGTTTACATATGCCGGGTTCGAGATTATTAGTTTAGCAGCTTCGGAGACGAGCAATCCCCATCAAACTGTTCCCAAAGCAATCTTTTATACAGTAATTAGCCTCGTAGGACTTTATTTAGCAACGATTATAGTGCTTTTACCATTAATACCTATCAGTAGTTTTACGGCAGAGATAAGCCCCATGGTTCTAGCCTTGACAAGGTGGAACTTAGGCTGGGCTGGCTGGGTAATGAATATTGTCCTCATTTCAGCTATAATTTCTACCATGTTGGCTGCAATGTTTGGCCTTGGTCGGATGATTCGTTCGCTAGCAGACGGGGGACAAGCACCCCCGCAATTAAAAGATAAAGGAGAAATACCTTTTAGAGGAATTATTTTTTCCGGGTTTGCCATGCTCTTAGGCTTATTTTTAGGGTTTATTCTCCCTGGACAAGTATACATTTTCTTGGTTAGTTCAGGAGGATTTGCCCTGCTCTTTACCTATTTAGTTATTTTATTTACGCATCAAAAATTCCGAAAGGAAAATGGCTGTCCACCTAAGGGCAACTGCCAACTACCAGGCTACCCATACTCTTCGTGGATAGCAATTATTAGTTTGATCGGAATTATATTAAGCATGCCCCTTGTTCCAGGCCAAGGTAGCGGGTTGGTGGCTGGTGCTATTTTGACTTTGCTTTATGTGACAGCATATTTATTAAAACAGTATTTCCTTAAAAGAAATATCAATAAAGGGAGAGTAAGTACATTGACACCCCAGGTTCACGCCGAAGCATCTGAAGAAATCTTTCCTCAAGGATTGTATGAAAAAGGAAAAAAGGAAGATTGATCTAACAAGACAACCAGTTAATAATTGGTTGTTTTTTCTTAATAGACTAACTTTTGAAAGGAATATATTGCAAGATGTCGAAAACAAATTATGGATAAAAAACTCAAGGAGAAAATAATGAAAAGTTATATAATTTTGGGATTAACTGTTTTTATGACGATAACCATATTAGTGGGGTGTTCTGGCGGTTCTAAATCAGTTGATACCCAGGCACCTGCTCAACAACTTGAGGAACAAGATGGACTACCTATAGAAGAAGATATTGGTAAGTTTGAAGATATTGAAGAAGAAACAGCTGCATTAGTTCAAGCGGAAGAGACAAAAGGTTCTGGCGAGTATAATATGGCGGTTGATGACCATGTCTTAAAGGCAACCTATTCCGGTAACGGATACGATTTACTGGTAGAAGAGGATAAGTCCCAGGAAGTTACAGAAGGTGTTCCCGTCAATTATCTGTACATTCAATATAATGGTGGAATCAAAACATTATTAGCCCAGTCAGTTGACCGGGGAAATGATTGGACTAATTCGGTGGCTGATATTCTAAACCCCACATTGTCTAATGATGGAAAAAAAGTCTACTATGAAACGGGTTCTGCATTCACCCGCACTAGCGGATACGGAGCTAATAATCACCGAGTCCGTATCGTTGAGATCGACACCTACAATGATTCTTATTTCGAAGAGGGCGGAATCAAAAAGCTACTGGATAATAATTACGGTCCCTATGCAGACCATCTTATTCTAGAAATAAACTCCATAGACGATGCAGGACAACCTACAATGGTTTATCCTGTAGTTTCCCCTGATGGTGAACAAGTTGTCATCCTTGATGATTTCGAGACTGATATGGAATTCATGGATATCATCGATTCTAAACTCCGAGAACAAAATGGACCTCCTGCCAATGAGGACTCACAGGCAATAGGTGACTATATTAAAATTGTCGAAGTACCTTCTAATGGTGTAGACAAGTCGTCTTTAGAAGAAACATATCATGGCGAACTTATAAAACATTCTCGATATGCAGCAGTAGTCGTTGAAGATTATCCCTACGAAGGAAACTATCCGTTTAAATATGCGATGCAATTTACAAACCCAGCTTACCCTGAAGCATCTGATTCTTATAGAATCGCCATCATGGGAGAAGTATATAATGTAAGAATAAAATCAAAACCACAGATGGATTCAGCTTCTACACAACAAAAGATTGCAGATAGAATTGAAGATGCCCTCCTCGAAGTGGTAAGCAGTTTTCCAACGGACTCTTCAGTCGATGTCATTATATTTGAGGACTTTGAGGGGGAGACTTATGAAATCCCCGTAGAAAATATGAGTGATAATAAATCGGTAATAGCCATTAAATTACCGTTTTAAATGTCAGTAGCTGTATCAGCAAGGGAACAGCTTCGGCGCGCGGTACGTTTGTCTCCTGCGGAGATAAACGTACCGCGCGCCGCAAACCAAAGAGAATCGCTTACCGGCGTACGGGCTGTTAATGCACAAATATACGACTATCTGACATCTAAAGAAGAAGCTGCTGCTGCAACAAAAATAACATATACTACGAAGAGAAAATATGGTAATATTTAAATAAACAATAATCGATTATATGTATAGTATGAAAGGGAGAGGGATTACTATGATATTAGGTCAGGAGCATACGGGTATATGTGTATCAGATTTGGATAAAAGTATTGCCTTTTATAGAGATATAATGGGCTTTACTATGATCAAAAGAGAGGAACCGAAGGCTACGAGAGCTCGTAAACTAGGTGTCGCCGGGTCTGTAATTCAGATAGCAGTTTTCGAGTATGGGAAAGGATATCAGCTTGAGTTGATCCAGTATCTTGAGCCCCCTAATCCTAACACTTACGGTGAACCAGTGAATTCGCTGGGTCAAGTACATATCTCCTTTAAAGTAGATGATATCGAAAAGGAGATCGAACGCATGTCTAAGTTAGGGGTGGAGTTCGTGGGAGGGAACGACTGCGAGATCAATGCTGAAGGACCACTTAAAGGTTGGAAGTGGGTTTACTTTAAGGATCCAGATGGAACCAACTTAGAACTTATTGAAGGAGATCTAGAAAGAGATTAGAGATTAAAAATTGAAGATTAGAGGCCGTAAGCAATTAGTTATATTTTCGGCAATAAAATCACCCTGCGGGGTGATTTATTACTTTGTTCTTTCTGCCAATACTTTGCTGAGCATTCTACCACCTGTTCCCCAATTATCAAGATCATTCTCCTTAATAGATGGTAAAAGCCTCTTCAGCAATACCTAGAGTTTTACTAGCAGCTTTAGTTAGGGAAGAGATTAATTCTTCCTTTTGGTTTTTATCCATCTTTCCAGCTTCTACTTGAATAAACGGCATAAGATAACCCCCTTTAATTCTTTAATTTGACGTCAAGTACCCATATTATAGAGCTAAAACCTAATTTTTCAAAAACTGCAAACATATCACAGGTTTAAACCAACTGATTGTTTATCTTGATATGATATAATAGTAAATAATAATAATAGTCTAGGAATGAGGAGAAATAACCACATGAAATATAAAAAAATATTTGCTATGCTCTTTCTATTTCTTGTTGTTATTTTAAGCACAAGTGGGTGTTTGAAATTTGAAAAGACTAATAAAGTTATTTTATCTGATTTACAACCTACTTATTATCCGGATAGTAATTCCTCTTCAGAATTACGTGTCGCCCTAGCTATTGGCCTATCTCCTTCCCAAAGTATTGCACGATATCAGGCTATTACTAATTATCTATCTCAAAAATTAGATAGACCCGTTAAACTTGTGCAAAGAAAGACTTATAAAGAAGTGGATGAATTAATTCAAGAAGGACAGGTAGACATAGCCTTTGTTTGTTCTTCATCGTATGTTATTGGCCATGAGAACTTTGGAGAACGTCTTCTTGCCGTTCCTATTATTAATGGCTCACCATATTACCAGTCAATTATTATTGCTAGCATAGAGTCTGACATAAAAAGCTGGTCTGAAGTTAAAGGACACAGCTTTGCTTTTTCAGATCCACAATCTACTTCTGGAGCTCTTTATGCTTTGAGTAAAATAAACGATAACCATGCAGCAGATTATTTCAGCAGTTATATTTTCACCTTTGACCATGGGAATACGATTACAGCAGTCAAGGATAATCTTGTTGAGGCTGGTGCCCTTGATGGAAATGCATTTCAGAGTGCACTTATAAAAGATCCATATCTTACCAATAGTATTCGTATTATTGATGTATCTCCCCATTATGCAAATAATCCTGTTGTAGCAAGTCCTAGACTAGATGAACAGACATTTCTTGCCATACAGAAAGCATTACTGGAAATGGATGATGAATTAGGACAAGAAGCACTTGTTGCAGCTGGGATCGATAGGTTTGAATTACTTGAAAATAACATCTATGATTCGGTGAGGGAACTAGTAAAGGAATTTCAAGCACTTGGAGGAGAGATTTATGGGTCTTATTAATAGATTTAATGAGATAACATTGAAAATTGGTTTACGCACAAAAATTATTATTCTTGTTGTATCTTTATTGTTATTCTTAGCGGTATCTGTAATGATTGAGACTGCCAAAAGTATTACACCATTCCTCAATCAACAACTGGAATTGCAAGGACTTTCCACAGCTAAATATATCGCAGACAGGAGTCCAGAGTATATATATCGTTCAGATATATTTATGCTTTATACCATTATCAGAGATGCTAAGAATAGTAACAGTAATATTAGATATATATTTATTGTTGATGAAAAAAACAAGGTTATGGTAGACACTTTCGGCAACGCTATCCCTAAAGGGCTAATTGAGTCTAATGAAGTAATAGCCAGCGAACCTCATAGTGTAAGCATAATAGATACAGAGGAAGGGTTCATCAGGGATATTGCTCTCCCCATTTCCGGTGGAAAATTAGGAACCGTGAGAATCGGAATGTCGGAAAAAAGCTTATTGGAAGCCAAAGAAAAAATGCTCAAAGGAATAGCATTTACAGCATTATTGATTTTGCTGATTGGAATTTCTCTTACACTATATCTCTCTCATGTTCTTGCAACACCCTATCAACGTCTCATTCAGGCTACTAGGGAGGTCGCTGCAGGCAATATGAACTTCAAGGTGCCGCAATGGCCATCAAACGATGAGGCTGGCGAGCTCACCAGGGCATTTAATGATATGACGGAAAAAATAGAACAATCCGCTCAGGAAATAGAACAACTGAGTATTATGCGTCGTGGATTAGCCCAAAAGGTTATGAGTGTCCAAGAAGAGGAACGAAGGTGGTTATCACGTGAACTTCATGACGAGACCAGTCAATCATTAGCTTCATTAAGAATGGGACTTAAATACGTAGACGATGCACAAAGCCTAACTGAAGTAGAACAGCGGTTAAACGAAGTTCGTAAAGTTCTTGATGATACCTTTAATGGTATTCGTCGCTTAGTTACCAACCTAAGACCCTGTGTTCTGGACGAAGGGGAACTTGCTCAGGCAATTACCAGATATGCACGCGAGTTCGAAAAACGCTTTGGTATTACAATTGATATGAGTTTAGATGAGATTGCGGGACTTTCACGTGAGGTTGCCTCTTCGCTTTTCAGGATTGTTCAGGAAGTATTAACCAATTCTGCTCGTCATGCGAAGGCCTCTCAGATTAGCATTATCCTTAGTCTTGTCGGAGATGACATTCACCTTACTATTGAAGACGATGGGGTAGGTTTTGATGTTACGAAAGTATTGCCGCAAACAACAGAGAACCAAAAATACGGTTTATTTGGTGTAAAGGAAAGAGTAATTGCTTTTGATGGTAAACTGCAAGTAGAATCCACACCGGGGATAGGTACAACCATTTATGTGAGAATTCCGGGGGAGGTGTTATCCTGTGGCCAAAATCAGAGTGATGTTAGTTGATGACCATCAAGTAATTCGAAAAGGCTTAAGATTTATATTAGAGGATGACGGCGAAATTGAAGTAGTTGGTGAAGCATCTACAGGGGAAGAAGCAGTTAAATTAGCTTCTAAGCACAAACCAGATATAATCTTGATGGATCTCAGTTTACCAGGTATTGATGGCATAACAGCCATAAAGAAGATAAAAGAACTTAACCCTAGGCAATTGATTTTAACTCTTACAATGCACGAAGATCCAGTATTCTTGGAAAAAGTTCTTAATGCCGGGGGGGATGGCTTTGTTCTCAAACGGGCTGCCGATATTGAACTCCTAAGTGCTATCAAAGCAGTATACCGGGGTGAAGTGTATATTGATATTGGGCTACAACGTCACTTAGTTAATAAGGCAATTGGTATTACAAAATGCCCTGATGAAAACGAAGAACTGGATAATCTGACAGGAAGAGAAAATGAAGTATTAAGGCTCGTTGCCCTTGGATATTCGAATATGGAAATTGCAAACAGTCTTTGTATCAGTATAAAGACTGTAGAAAATCATAAGACTAAAATCAAAGAAAAACTAGGAACAAATAGCAGGTCAAAACTGGTACTATATGCGAAAAAGAGTGGGCTGGTATAGGGGAAAACACCTATATCAGCCCTCTTATAATGAAGGACTCTATTCATGTTTAGATCTTGGTTAAGAAGTATACTTGAAGTATCAAATAATTTTGCATGATAGGAGGGGATATCTGTGTCCAAAAATACTAAGGAAGAAGAGCAAAATGTATCAAGACGAAAATTTGTTGCAAACGTAGTCAAAGCTACTGCAGGAATTGCCGTGGCAGCGAGTGTCTTTTCAATTGAGACCGCACAGGCGCAAAAAACTCAAAGTGATGATACGTTACCACCGTTTTTGCCATCACAAATTCCTCAGGATGAACTCATTTTTCGGATGCAAAGGGAGCTCCAAAGCGCTTTGGAAAAACCATTATCCGAGAGAGAATGGGCTATGGTTATCGATCAGCGCAAATGTGTTGGGTGTCACTCGTGTACTGTCGCTTGCAAAGCAGAAAATAAGTTGCCTCAAGGAGTCGTGTATCGCCCGGTAATCGAAGAAGAACATGGAACTTTTCCTTATGTTAGCTTAAAACTCATAGCTCGCCCGTGTATGCATTGTAGCAATGCTCCTTGTACAAAGGTTTGTCCGGTAGGCGCAACTTACACTAGAGAAGATGGAATAGTAGTTATCGATTACCAAAAATGTATTGGTTGCCGTTATTGTATTGCTGCTTGCCCATATGATGCTCGTACTTTTGACTGGGGTGAATTTTATACTGAAGATACTCCAGAGCTTCAGAAATACGAGACAGAACCAATGTTTGAATATGGAAACAATACTCCAAGACTGAAGAATAAGTCTCCAATGAACAATACGAGGAAATGTCACTTTTGCCTCCACAGGATCCGAGAGGGAATGCTTCCCGCTTGTGTAACAACCTGTATGGGTCGGGCAACATACTTCGGTGATATGAATAACCCTATGAGCCTGGTATCTGAGCTTATTGGAAATCATCGGGTGTTGCAACTTAAAGAAGAATTAGGTACTCAACCGAAAGTATATTATCTAGCCTAAACAAGGAAAGGAGGGTTAAATTTGAAAAGATTTTATTACATTGTATTACTATTATTAGTCATATTAGGTTCTGGTGCTATTGCTCAAAGATTTATGGAAGGAATGTCAGTCACAAATCTGACAAGTTATTCTAGCTGGGGCCTTTGGGTTGTATTATACATTTTCTTTATCGGTCTTTCTGCAGGGTCATTCCTTCTCTCAACCATGATATATGTTTTTAAGATGGATTCGTTAGAAAAAGTTGGTAGAATTGCATTATCCAGCGCTTTCTTTTCTCTCGTAGCCGGACTTCTATTTATTTTCATAGATTTAGGACATCCAGAGAGATTTTGGCACACATTAGTTTATAGAAATATGAGTTCCGTCTTAGAGTGGGAGATACATTTCTATTTAGCGTATATAGTACTGGTATTAGGCGAATTATGGCTGGTAATGAGGAACGATCTATCAGCATTGATCGCTAAATATTCAGGAATGAAACAAAGAATCGTAAAAATTCTTTCTCTTGGATACCGTACTTCTGATAATGAAGAAGTACGTATCAAGCAGTCTGAAACAGGTAAACGATGGGTTAAGATTTTAGGAATAATAGGTATTCCTTTAGCCTTAGGCGTTCACGGAGGAACAGGATCTATCTTTGCAGTAGTAATTGCCAAACCTCATTGGAATAGTGGTATTATCCCGATTATTTTTATTGTTTCAGCACTCGTTTCTGGTACAGCCTTAGTGACTTTCATCTATGCTTTTTTTAGCAAAAACGATTCAGAAAAAAGTAGGGTTTTAAATTCATTAAGCAGTCTGCTCATTATGTTCATTGTTTTTGATTTACTTTTAGTATTATCAGAATTTTTGATTGGACTATACAGTGGAATCCCAGGTGAGGTGCACTCTTTACAACAAGTAATTGGAGGAACGTACGGTTATATCTTTTGGATCGGACAGATTGGACTGGGTGCTCTAGTGCCGATAAGTTTAATAGTCTTATCCAATAAGCGTAATTCAACAGTGTTAAAAGGGTTGGCTGGGCTATCCACCGTTTTCGGTATCATTGCTGTACGCATTAACCTAGTGCTTCCTGCCTACATGGAAGTTCAAATACCTGGCTTAGATACGGCTTATATTGACCCTCGATTAGTGTATGAATACTTTCCTAGTTCAATAGAATTTATTAGTTCTATAGGGATAATAGCCTTTGTAGTATTTCTCTTTAGTGTCACGTGGGAATTACTACCGATTAGCGATAAAGAAGAAGCACAGCACATTGACGAAGGGAGGAATTCGAACTATGGAATCGAAAAAGGGACTTTCCAGGCGTGATTTTCTTAAATCTACTGCTTTCGTAGGTGGAACAGGGATTCTAGCAACTCAGGCAAGTATTTTTGGTAAGGCGGGAGAGGCATATGCTGAAGGCGAAGAATCTAATAGCGTCTACGAACTGGTAAATGCAGAAAATGTCTTGTATTCATCTTGTCTTCAATGTACAGTTTCCTGTTCCATTAAAGTAAAAGTTAATAACGGGGTTATTTCAAAGATAGATGGTAATCCATATAGCGCTACAACCATGAATCCAAATATTCCATATGAATTGTCCCCTTTTGAGGCTGCACGTATTGATGGAAAACTTTGTCCAAAAGGACAGGCGGGCTTACAGCACGCTTATGACCCTTATCGTATTCGTGAAGTGCTCAAACGTTCAGGGCCGAGAGGATCAGGTAAATGGCAAACCATTTCTTTTGATCAAGCAGTTGAGGAGATAGTGAACGGAGGCCAACTGTTTAAAGAGATTGGCGAAGACCGAAATGTCCCCGGACTAAAAGATATAGTAGTATTGCGAGATTCTAAACTAGCTTCCGAAATGGCCAACGATGTCTCCCTGATTAGAAAAAAGGGAATGACTGTTGAAGAGTTTAAAGAAAAGTATAGAGATCATCTAGATGTCCTGATTGACCCTGACCATCCGGATATGGGACCAAAAAATAATCAGTTTGTCTATCAAGTCGGTCGAATCCATAATGGCAGGAAACAATTTACTCAACGGTTTGTTAAAAACTCAATGGGGAGCGTTAACTGGATTGAAGAGACAAGTATTTGTGGACAGACAAGTAATAAAGCTTGGACACATTCAACAAGAGCTTACAAAGATGGCAAGTGGACTGGCGGAGTAAAAGATCCACGCTCTGATTGGGCAAATATTGAATTTGCGCTGGTTCTCGGGTCTATAATTTTTGAGGCCAACTACGGACCTGTTCAGCAGTCCGAGCCAATCACTGACGGACTAGCAAGCGGGCGATTAAAGCTTGCCGTTGCCGATCCACGTTTAACTAAGGTTGCTAGCAAGGCTTGGAAATGGCTGCCTCTAAAACCTGGAACAGATGGTGCTTTAGGACTTGCTATGATTCGCTGGATTTTAGAAAATGACCGTTATGACAAGCGATATTTAGAAAACGCAAACGCCGCTGCCGCTATTGCTGACGATGAGACTACCTGGAGTGATGCTCCTTATCTTGTTAAAATAGTTGATGGTCAAACGGGCAAATACCTCCGTGCAGATGAAGTAGGGTTAGGCACCAAGGAGCAGTTTGTAGTATATCGGAGCGGTGAATTCCTGGCAGTTGATCCAAATGATTCCACCCAGTCAGTTGAAGGAGATATTTTAGTAGATACTATGTTTAAGGATATTCATCTAAAATCTTCTTTACAATTATTACGTGAAGAAGCTTTAAAACGTACTCTTGATGAATATGCCGAAATTACGGGACTAGAAGTCAAGGACATTATTGACGTAGCCCGTGAATTTACATCTTATGGAAAAAGAGCAGCGGCAGAATTCTATAGAGGTCGCATCAAGCATACGAACGGCTGGTATAATGCGCAGTCAATTATCGCCTTGAATTATCTAATCGGAAACCCTGACTGGAAAGGTGGTCTAGCCAAACCCGGAGGTGGCTGGAACTACATGGGCAATAAAGAGGGTAAACCTTATGATATGGCTAAACTTCACCCTGGAAAACTGTCTGCTTTTGGAATCCCTATAACGAGAGAAACTTGGCAATATGAAGAATCCACGTTGTTCTCAGGATATCCTTCAAAGCGTCCTTGGTATCCTTTTAGTGGGAATGTTGCGCAAGAGACTTGGCCTTCAATTGCCGATGGGTTCCCCTATCCGGTTAAGGCAGTACTCATATCGAGTCATACTCCGATGTATTCTGTGCCTGGAGGTAATCATCAACTTAGGACCTTGCTTGATCCCCAGAAGCTACCGCTGTTCGTCGCTTGTGATATTGTAATAGGTGAGACCAGTATGTATGCTGATTATATTTTCCCGGATATCACTTATCTAGAGCGTTGGACAACTGGTCAAGGACCGAACCAGATGCGTGTAAAATCAACATCAGTTCGCCAACCCGTCATCCCTGCTCTTACTGAGACAGTAAAAGTATTTGGGGAAGAGTTACCCATGTCCTTGGAAACCTTAATGATGGCTATAGGAGAAAAAATTGGTCTTTCGGGCTTAGGAGAGGATGGATTAGGTTCTGGTATGCCATTTAAACGACCAGAAGACTACTACCTTAAGCTTGTAGCAAATATTGCATATGGTGACAAGCCTGGAGAAGAAGTCCCAGACGCAGATTCTAAGGAATTACAGTTATTTAAAGAAAGTCGACAACACCTGCCAACAACGATATTTGATGAACAAGCTTGGCAAAAAGCGTTACGTCCAGAGGAATGGCGCAAAGTAGTGTATGTCTTAAATAGAGGCGGCCGTTTTGAAAGTTCTAGTAGAGCTTATCAAGGAGAAAAAGTGCGCTACCTTCTCGCAGGCATCATGCGCTTCTACATCGAAGAAGTTGCAACCAGTCGACATGCGCTTAGCGGTGAATACTTTTCGGGATATGCAATCCATCAAGAGATTCAAGATTCAATGGGTAAGCAAATTAAAGAAGAGGGAGACCTAAAGCTTATCACCCATAAAGAAGTTTTTGCTACTCAGTCGAGAACTGCTACAAACTACTGGTCTCAGCTCAGTGTAAGACCTCAGAATTTTGTTGTCATTAGTAATCAAGATGCACTAAGATTGGGATTAGAAGATGGAGATACCGTTCGAATTAAATCTCATAGTAATCCGGAAGGAGTCCATGAACTTGGAAACGGTCGTCAACGTTATGTAGATGGTATTGTTAAAGCCATAGAAGGTATTCGGCCGGGTGTTGTAGCAGTATCAACCAGTTATGGACATTGGGCGTATGGGTCAAACGATGTCGAGGTAGATGGAATGATTATTCCTGGAGACTCACGTAGAGCTACCGGAACCCATATTAATCCGGTGTTAAGATTGGATGATAATCTGCGTGGAACAACTTTGAGTGAGCCCATCGGTGGCAGTGCATCATTCTACGACACTTGGGTAAATATCCAGAAAGTATAAAGCTTCTAAAATAAATAAGTAAGAAGTTATTAAAGAGCCCTGATTTTCAATTGATCAGGGCTCTTTATAGCTTATAATTATTTAATATTTGTTCTGTACCTTAACATTGGCAATTCGTCTCTTTTCAGCCTTCTCAACTTTAAGAATTAAGCCATTGAATTCAATTGAAGGGTTATCACCTTTCTTGGGGATTCTTCCAAGTTGACCAATCATGAAGCCACTTAATGTCTCATAGTCTTCTGTTGGAAGTTCAACTCCTAAGTATTGGCTAACTAAATCAAGACTTGTAGATCCATCGATAAGAAAAGTGTTGTCATCTATTTCTTCAATATCCACATCTTCCACATCGTACTCATCAAAAATATTACCCATGATTTCCTCTATTAAATCTTCAATGGTTACGATTCCGGCCGTCCCACCATATTCGTCTATAATAATTGCTAAATGTGTCTTTTGACGTTGCAGTTCTCTAAATAATACATCAGTCCTTTTGGAAGTTGATACAAAATAGGGTTGTCTGTATACCGACTTGAGATCAAAAATTTCACCTGCTTGATCTTTAGTGATAATTGGAATCATGTCTTTGCTATGAAGCACCCCGACGATGTTATCTATATTGTCCTGATAGACAGGTATCCTGGAGTATTTTTCTGTGTTAATAAAATCGATGACCTTATTCAGATTAGCTTCCACCGGCAGGGCTATTATTTCAGTTCTATGAGTCATAATTTCCGTTACTGTCTTATTATTAAACTCAAAAACATTATTGATCATAAACTTTTCTATTTCATGAATTGTACCCTTTTCTCCTCCTACGTCAACCATTAGGCGAATCTCTTCTTCAGTAACCTTTTTATCCTCTTCGTGAGGGTCTATTCCAAATAATCTAATAATAGAATTGGTAGATAAGGTTAGTAATTTTACAAAAGGATATGTAATGCTTGAAAGGATGCTAAGAGGGCTAGCAACTACCATAGAAATTGACTCCGCTTTTTTCATAGCCAGTCTCTTAGGAACCAATTCCCCTAAAACTAAGGTGAAATAAGCCAATATTGAAGTGACAATTACCATGGAGATTGTTTTCAGCCATATCTCAGGGATGGGTATCCCAACGGTTTGAAAAGCATTCACAATTACATGAGCAAAAGATTCTGAGGCGAACGCACTCGCCAGAAAACCAGCGAGGGTGATACCGATTTGAATGGTTGCTAGGAAGCGGCTTGGCTCAGCTAACAGTTTTTGGAGTAGCAGAGCTTTTTTATTACCTTCATTAGCTTGTAATCTAATTTTGTTATCGTTGAGTGATATCAAGGCAATTTCTGAGGCTGCAAAGAAAGCATTAAGAGCTATTAAGATAATCAAAAATGTAATTGAAATTAACATATAATCCCTCCAGCCATAGGCTCTCAGTTGAACTAAAAAACATACTAGTCATAATGTATTATAGCCTTAATAAGTTATTAGAATCAATTAATCACCATGCATATTAAAAAGATACAATCTGTAATGTTAATTTGGTAGCACTAACAGGAAAATAATTCTATTTGTCGAATAATTATATTGCATCAAGAAATAGTTCTAGGTGCAATTATAAATGAGGAGAATCTTATATGCTGTTAAAAGAAAAGCTAATGTCAGGACAAAAAATATATGGGACTATGATAAAAGTTGTTCAGAATCCTGCTATATCATATATAGCAAAAAATAGTGGCTTAGATTTTGTAATGTATGACTGTGAACATTCAAGCTATAACATGGAAACACTTCATAACATATTCATTACTGGTAACGCCTTAGGGCTTGATAGTTTTCTCCGTGTACCTAGTTTATCTAAAGATTATGTATCAAGAGCGCTAGATCAAGGCGCACATGGCGTAATGGTTCCTATGCTAGAAACAGCTGAAATGGCGAAAGAACTTGTTAAATATTCTAAATATCAACCAATTGGTGGAAGAGGTTATTCCGTCGGAATTGGTCATGTTAATTACCTATCAGGTGGAAAGCACGCTGAAGTTATGGAACAGGCTAACAATACTGTAATCAGTATCGCCCAAATTGAAACAAAAACATCGATAGATAATGCTGAGGCAATCGCCGCAACTCCAGGAATCGATGCGCTTTTGGTAGGGCCGAACGACCTGTCAGTCTTCCTAGGTATTCCAGGGGACTTAATGAATGCAATCGAGATAGAGGCCATAGCACATGTTGCAGCAGCATGTAAAAAGCATAACAAAGCATTCGGTTTGCATGCCGGTGCAAAGCTCCTAGAAAAGTTTATTGATGACCTGACCCTTATCATGATGCAATCCGACGTTGATGTCCTAACTGCAGGATTTAAAAATATTAAAGAAACTTGTGCTAACCTTTCTAACTAGTAGAATAGAAGACCAGGAAAATTGGATAGACTAACACCTATCAACCTGACTGGATAGCTAGTATTTAGTAAGTGTAAAAATATGCTGATTATGGTATAATATAATTATTGCAAAGAAAGAAGGTGTTCAATCATGAAGAAATTCACTTTAGCTGAAGCTACAGATATTGCTAAAAAATTAGGGATTGACTTTAATAGCGCTGAGTTTACGCCTGAGGAATTCCTTGAAGGCTTACATGTTGAATTAGAGCATGGGCTTGTAGACTCACATACGAATGTATCTAACGATGATTCCCTAACTACGGGCAAAATCGTTTTGGCACATCTGAATGAAACTCCAAAATATTATGATCCTAATATCGGGCTTGAAGCTTGGGAACATGTTTTAGAAGAATTCAAAGGCGATTCCAAAGGCAAAAAGATTCAAATCGTCTAATACTTGCAGTAAAGTGCATGATTTTAAATCCGATTATTAAAAGGGAGCATATCTTTACTCGAAAAGATTTATGCTCCCTTTAATTTACCCCTAAAGAAGAGAAGGAATTGCGTATAGTTAAATAAGCAAAAAGAATAAGAGCAACCACGCAGACCTATAACAAAGCTTTGGCCTCATTCCAGATCGTTTGATTATCTTTTTCGTGCGTACCCCAGGCGATTAACAGCCTGAGAGCATCTTCCTTTTTATCCTCTTGGACTAGTTTTGATAATAGTACAGGGATATCATTCTTAATCAATTTTTCTTGGACAAACTTCATCTGCAACATAGGACTTGTCATAATTAGCCCTCCTTTAAGTTTAATATAATTTTATATAGTATATTAGATACATGATTGAGGGAAAGAGTAATAAATATGATAGAATAACTATTATTATATCATTGATATATATGGAGGAAAAATATAATGACGAAGAATTGTTGGGGTAATACCACACTGGCTGAACATCATAGACTTCATAATAATATTCGTAATGAGCTCCCAGAACTACTAAGCAGGCTCGCAATAGAAGGACAAGAAGAAGAGGCGTTAAGATTACTAGTGGAGTGGGGAACGAATAAGAAGAAAAGATATAAAATATATAATGAAGCCCGTGTACTTCTGAATCTAGAAAAAGTAGAAGTGGATGTTGAAGTGCTTGAATAAGAGACATTATATCCATAATTCTAAATACAATAACGTTTCAGTAAGAAGGAGCATTTTATTAAAAAGTGCTCCCTTTTTCTAATTGTCACATCAACAGTATTATTGTGAGAGAAAGTTGGGACAATAACCACTAAAGAATACAAATCCAAGCAGAGGGTGATTATCATAGATAATAGTAGATTAAGAGACTTCCAGAATAAGCGTATGCAAATTTTCCGGGAACTTGTAAGAAAGTTCTGGCATGGGGAAATTAAAGATAATATCGATCTCGAAAAACTGACCGACGAGATAAAAAATAAATATAGTTTTGAAGAAGAAGATATACCCTTTATAAAGGATCACATAAGGATAGCTATGGGACTGGACCCCACAGGAAATCAAATGTTCGGGGATGAAATAGACTTAGTAAGGAATTTCAAGGTGATACATAAACCTGTTATCGCCAAAGTGGATAGACCTTGTAGAGATTGTAAAGACCATCAAAAATGTCAAGAGGCTTGTAAGTATGAAGCACAGGTATACCGCAGAAATATAGGTCCGGTAATCGAGAATAACAAGTGCCTCAGCTGTGGCCAGTGTGTGACGAATTGTGACTTTGGAGCACTTGCTGATAAAGTTGAATTTATCCCTTTGATAAACTTGCTACAAGATGATAATACTGATGTCTATGCAACTGTTGCTCCGGCAATAGTTGGTCAATTCGGAGACGAAGTTTCTATAGGTAAACTAAGAACGGCATTGAAACTATTAGGCTTCAGAGATATGATCGAAGTAGCTATGTTTGCTGATATCTTGACGATAAGAGAGGCTTTTGAATTTGACGGTCTGGTAAAGACAGAGGAAGACTTCTTCCTAACTAGTTGTTGTTGTCCTGTATGGTGGAACCTTACCAAAAAGAACTATCCGGAAATATTTACTCAAATGTCACCATCCGTTTCGCCGATGATAGCCTCCGGACGGTTTTTGAAAGCAATGTATAAGGATGCCAAAGTTGTCTTCATCAGTCCATGTATAGCCAAGAAATCAGAGGTTAAGGAACCTGAAGTAGGAGATGCTATCGACTTTGTTCTTCTCTTTCCGGAATTAAAAGAGATCTTCGGAGCACTTGAGATAAGACTTGAAGATCTTTACGAAGAGAACAAAGATCAAGCATCGTATGGGGGAAGGATTTATGCCCGTACTGGAGGGGTAAGCTTTTCTGTGAAATCCGTAGTCAACAGAATAGCTCCTTTAAGGGTTATCAAACTTAAAGCCAAAAAAGTAAATGGAGTAAAAGAATGTAATGCCATTTTAAAAAAGCTAGTTAATAAAGAAAATATAGACGCTAATTTTATAGAAGGAATGGGATGTGAAGGTGGCTGTGTAGGAGGGCCGCGGACTATGATAGACAAGGATAGGGCGACGGCCATGGTCAATGAATTCGGAGAAGAATCATTTATCATGACACCATTCGATAACCTTAACATCATGAAAATTCTAAGAGAGTTAGGTATGGATAGAATAGAAGAGATTATGGAGAATGAAGAGGTAAGCAGATTATTAAGGCGAGGATGAAAAAAGTATAGTATACTATATTCATGAATTTTCATATGTCCGAATTCCGTTGAAAAGGAGGGAAATCATTGAAATCACAAATCAGGTTACTTCTCGTGGATGATCATACGGTATTAAGAAGCGGGTTACGACTGCTATTGGATTCTAACCAAGATATGACTGTGGTAGGAGAAGCGGAATCAGGGGAAGAAGCGATTGAGAAAGTAAAAGAGGTTAATCCTGATATTGTGTTACTCGATATCTCTATGCCAGGAATGGGCGGAATCCAGGCACTGCAGAAGATAAAACAGATTTCCAAGGCCAAAGTCCTAATACTGACTATGCATGCTGATGAGGAGTATCTGAAAGAGGCGCTTCAATTTGGAGCAAGTGGTTATGTTCTAAAACAGGCCGCCGATTCCGAACTCATAGGAGCAATTAGAGAAGTATTCAACGGTCGGATATATCTGGATTCAGGAATGGCTCAAAACCTTCTTAAAACAATATACCTTCCAACAAATAATAAAAATCAAATTAATTCAACGCTTACGGATCGTGAGAGAGAAGTATTAAAGCTCATTGCTCTGGGATATACTAACAAAGAAATCGGTGAGATTCTTGTAGTGAGTGTTAAAACAGTAGAGAGCCATAAAACTAAAATAATGGAAAAAATAAAATGCAAAAAAAGGTCTGAGATGGTTAGATACGCTATAGAGAATGGCTATATTTGTTGCTAAAAGCGAAACACATAAAATTTCCATTAAAGAATAATTTTGTTCTTAGAAATAATACATAGGGTAATTCCCCTACTTTTTATTACTAAAGGGAGCTTGTTAACTCTGTAACACACCTAATGTTCAAGCAACATATTAGGAATAGAGCACTTCTTGCCACTTGGCTATAGGGGAAAACCCTTAGAGACAAATGGGGGTTTTCCCCTATTTATTTATGAGGTAACAAAGCATGATAATGTAAACGGACTATTTAAAATTTTTATAGTGATGGGAAGGTGATGCAAAATGTCGGAATGGGTAGGGGTTGCCCTTTTTATTGTGGCGGGCCTGGCCTTTGGTATCGTAGGAATAGGGGTAAGCTTTCTGGTCCATCCTCGGAGTAAAAACAGATATAAGTTGGAAACCTATGAGTGCGGGATACCCGCTGAGGGATCCGCCTGGGGGCGGTTTAGAACCCAATACTTTACTTTTGCACTTATATTTGTTATTTTCGACGTCGAAGTGATTTACCTTTTCCCTTGGGCCGTAAGTTTTGTACAACTAGGCTTAGCTGGGTTGATCAAAATGTTCATCTTTATATTTATTCTAGTTTTAGGACTATGGTATGCTTGGAAGGAAGGTGCTCTAGAGTGGAAATAACTGGAGGAGACAACAATTCTTGTGACCAGCAACCTAATGAAGAAATGATCGATGAAACTACAAAACGTCTCAAGAGATTAGGTGCTGAGCCTGCAGTTATCGGCGAAGTTACCAGAGTCGTTTCAGTAGGGCCGTTAGAGAAGATTCTGAACCTAGGCCGTGCTAATTCATTCTGGCCACTAGGCTTTGGGTTAGCTTGTTGTGCGATTGAAGGACTAATGACATCCAATACTGCTAGGTTTGATCTGTCAAGGTTCGGTTATGAAGTTATGAGAGCCTCACCGAGGCAGGCGGATCTAATGTTAGTCTGTGGTACAGTCACGAAAAAAGCTGCACCTTTTGTGGTGCGACTGTATGAGCAAATGCCTGACCCTAAGTATGTAATCGCTATGGGGAGTTGTGCAATCTCCGGTGGGCCATTTGTAGATTCTTATAATGTTGTTCCCGGGGTAGATCAGTTGATTCCAGTCGATGTATATTTACCTGGGTGCCCGCCTAGACCAGACGCAACGATTCATGCCTTTATGAAGCTTAAGGAAAAAATACTTAATCTTGAGGTGGTGAAGAAGTAATATGACAGTACAAACCATTTCTGAAGTAAAATCAGAGATAATTGCCAAGTATCCGCAAATAGAGTTATCGGAAGCAGGGCATTTTTTTGTGCCGGTAAACCAACTAGCAGATATAATGCTTGATTTAAAAGTGTCTTTCGGGTTTGACTTCCTTACCAACGTTACAGCGGTTGATTATTTGGAACATTTTAACGTGGTTTATAACCTAAGCAAGACAACGGCACCGGATATGCTCCATATTATTACAAAGGTTGATCGGAAAGAACCTCAGGTGCCCTCCATGGTGTCCATCTGGGGTGGTGCCATCTGGCAGGAGCGAGAGGCATATGACTTACTGGGTATTATCTTTACCGGTCATCCCAACTTAAAAAGAATATTACTGGACGATAGTTGGGAAGAACACCCCCTGCGGAGGGATTTTCAGTGGGAAGGCGGTAGGGATTGATGAAGACCCAGGAAATGCTAATAAACGTAGGCCCGCAACACCCTAGCACCCACGGGGTATTCCGTGTCGTTTTAACCCTTGACGGTGAAACAGTGGTAAAGGCTAACTCAGTGCCCGGGTATTTACACCGAGGAATTGAAAAAATACTTGAATCTAGGACTTATCCTCAGGTTCTTCCTTACACTGATCGGCTGGATTATCTGGCAGGTCTGTTAATGAACTGGGGATATGTCAACGCAATGGAAGAGTTAATGGATACTGAGGTTCCTGAAAGGGCTGAGCATATCAGGGTAATTATGGGTGAATTACAAAGAATAGCCAGTCACCTAGTAGCAACGGCAGCCTATTCGGGGGATGTTGGTGGACTTACAGGATTTATTTATTGTTTTAGAGATCGTGAAGATATAATGGACATGATAGAAATGGTTAGTGGTGCTCGGCTTACACCAAGTTACATGAGAATAGGTGGGGTCGCCGCTGACTTACCGGATGGATTTCTCGAAAAATGTCAGAAATTTATCGATTATCTACCCACAGCTATCGAAGAATATAACGGACTAATAACTGGCAATGAAATCTTTCAACACAGAACAAAAAAAGTAGCACCTATAACAGCCGAAAGAGCTATTAATATGAGTCTTTCTGGACCTATTCTACGGGCAAGTGGAGTAAATTATGACCTCCGAAAGGCCAGGCCTTATAGCATCTATGATAGATTTGAGTTTGATGTTCCGCTAGGGTCTAACGGAGACTGCTTTGACCGCTTTTATCTTCGTGTTTTAGAGATGACTGAATCTGCTAGGATAATCAGGCAAGCTTTAGATAAATTGCCAGATGGTCCGATTAACGCTAAGGTACCGAAGATTATCAAGCCTGCAGTCGGTGAAGCATATGCGGAAATAGAAAGCTCCAAAGGAATTATGGGTGTATATGTAGTAAGTGACGGCAGTACAAAGCCCTACCGGATTCATTTCCGGCGTCCTTCCTTTATCAATTTGGGGCATTTTGATGAATTGATTCAGGGTTGGAAAATCGCAGATGTCATAGCTATACTAGGCAGTTTTGATATCGTATTAGGTGAAGTTGATTGTTAAAAGGATTGGGGGAGTGAGGCTAGGTGGAAAACATATTTGTTAATGCTGCCGGCGGAATAAGAAACCTGCTGGAATCCGCTGGTCTGCCCAGCTTGGTTGTTGATATCAGTATAATGACAACGATATTTGTAGCCATTCTGGTATTTGTCTTGTTAAACGTGTTGTGGTTGGTATACATGGAACGGAAGGTATCGGCGTATATTCAATGCCGTATCGGTCCCAACCGCGTTGGTCCAATGGGGATATTTCAAACCATAGCAGATACTGTTAAGTTAATCAGTAAAGAAATTATTATCCCTAAGAATACCAATAAGAAACTATTCTTATTGGCACCAGTTATGATTTTTATGCCACCCATGGCAGTGTTCGCTGTTACGCCGTTTGGTAAAGGGATGGTTGCTCTGGATTTAAACATCGGAGTTTATTATTTTGTGGCTTTGGCTTCTCTGTCTACGGTAGTTATTTGGATGGCAGGTTGGACTTCTAATAATAAATATTCCCTGCTTGGAAGCATGAGAGTTGTAGCTCAGATGGTCAGTTATGAAGTACCATTACTTCTGTCTATAGTAGGCGTAGTTCTTCTGACTGGAACTATGAACCTGACTGGAATTATCACGGCCCAGCAGAGTGTGTGGATGATTTTCTTACAACCGGTGGCTTTTCTCATCTATCTAATAGCCGCTGTAGCAGAAACCAATCGTACACCCTTTGACTTAGTAGAAGGGGAATCAGAAATTATTACTGGCCCTTTTACTGAGTACAGCGGTATGGGATTCGCATTCTTTTTCCTTGCTGAATATGCAAACGTTTTACTAGTTTCAATGTTGGCTTCGATCTTGTTCTTAGGTGGTTGGCTGGCTCCTTTTGGTTTAACCTTTATTCCGTCTTGGATTTGGCTATTGCTCAAGGTCTATCTGGTGATTTTCCTCTTAATGTGGTTCCGGTGGACTTATCCTCGGACCAGGATAGACCAGATGATGGCTTTTTGCTGGAAGGTACTTGTGCCACTAGCTATTGTCAACATTTTTGTGACCGGCATAGGCAAATACTTGTATGAGTCTGTGAGGTGGTGATATAAATGTTCGGTAAAGGTTTACTCAAGGGACTAAAAATAACCATAGGTCGATTCTTTGGCAAAAAATCAACTGTCCAGTACCCTGAAGAGCGCTTACCTCTTCCTGACCGTTTCTATGGCAAACCAGATTTTCATTATGATAAGTGTATAGCTTGTAATCTATGTGTGAATGCTTGTCCTAATAAAGTAATTAAGCTGGGGACTGAGACGGTAGAGAAGAAAAAGGTAGTTACAGGATACCATTTTGACCAACAATACTGTCTGTTTTGTGGGCTATGTGAAGAAGCATGCCCTACAGACGCTATCAAGTTTACTAAGGATTTCGAGCTGACCACGTATGACCGCGATACTATTGGAATCGAATTTGTTAAACAAGGACAGATAGATAAAAAAATTAAAGAAGTTAAGCAGGCTGCTGCGGAGAAGGCTGCCGCTGCGGAGAAAGCTGCCGCAGAGAAAGCTGCTGCCGAGACAAAGTCTCAGACAGAAGAAGCTGATAAAGCAGAGACTACTAATAAGGAAGGGGGAGCCTAGCATGGAAAACGTCTATGAATTGATAGCATTTATCTTACTCGGAGGCATGGTCCTTGGCTCGGCCCTCTTGGTTGTAACTTTAAAAAATTTGGTACACAGTGTACTTTCACTAATCGTTACCTTCATAGCTGTTGCCGGAATATTTCTACTCTTAAATGCAGATTTTCTGGCAGCTGTACAGGTGCTTGTTTATGCGGGCGGAGTATGTATCATGGTGGTTTTCGCGGTCATGTTAGTCCAAAGAACCGACATGGAAGAATCTAACCCTGTAAACTGGCGCTTTGGGTTCGCAACACTTCTGGGAGGCGGAATATTTATCCTAATCGGATTGTTCGCTGCCAGATCTCAGTGGATGCTTACCGGAACAGAAGTGCCTAAGGACACCGTGGGAACGTTTGCTCCTATCTTATTAACGGAATTTGTAATTCCCTTCGAAGTGGCGGCCATATTATTGACCGTGGCTTTAACAGGTGCCCTATTGTTGGTAAAGGAGGTGAAAGCAAATGGGGACGGGTCTTAACCCTTCATATTTCATCGGCCTAAGTGCTGCCCTTTTTGCTATTGGGATGTACGGAGCTTTATCTAAAAAAAATATTATCTCCGTGTTGATTTCTATAGAACTGATGCTTTGTGCAGTTAATATTAACTTGGTGGCCTTTAATAAGTTTCTTACCCCTGATGCTTTCTTGGGACAGATTTTTGCAATCTTTATAATAACTGTTGCCGCCGCTGAGGTTGGTTTAGGTTTAGCCTTAATTATAGCCATTTCCCGTCGCAGGGAAACTAACAATTTGGACGACCTCGACTGGTTAAGGTGGTAGGACTTAGAGTGGAAGGTAGGTGTTAATAAAAATAATGGTCGAATTTGCTTTAAATCATGCCTGGTTGGTTCCACTTCTGCCGGCCTTGGCCTTTGTAATTATCGTCTTTCTCACTCAACGTTCTGCGAAACTTAGTTCCACAGTTTCTATTGCAGCAATGTTGGGATCATTCGTGTTGGCTTCTGCAATTGCCGTAGGCGTTTTTACCAACCATGAATTTATTGAGAAATCTTTAGTTTATTCTATTCCATGGTTTGGGATGGAAGGGTTTACTATTAACGTTGGTGTAATGTTGGATCCTACATCCGCCATGATGTTATTTATGGTTACCCTGGTAACGTCTTTAATCCAGATCTATTCCACTGGGTATATGAAAGACGACCCCAAGTATGCACTGTTTTTCTCCTATCTCTCCCTGTTTGGAGCATCTATGCTGGGTCTGGTTATCGCCAGCAACTTACTACAGTTGTTCGTAATGTGGGAATTGGTCGGTCTATGCTCCTATCTACTAATCGGGTTCTATACCTTTAAGGTATCAGCTCGGGAAGCGGCTAAAAAGGCTTTTATGACCACCAGGATTGGCGATTTCGGAATGCTACTTGGCATTTTATTTTTACAAATTAAATTCGGTACATTGGATCTAGTAGAATTGGCTGCTAAAATACCAATGTTCGAACAGTTCGGGGTTTCCTTAGGACTGTTGACACTGATTGCGATACTACTGTTCATGGGACCTGTAGCTAAATCAGGTCAGTTTCCGTTGCACGTCTGGCTACCTGACGCCATGGAAGGTCCAACTCCTGTATCAGCTTTAATCCACGCTGCTACCATGGTAGTAGCTGGTGTTTATCTGATTGGGCGGACATTATTCTTGTATGTTGAAGTTCCCGGGGCTATGACGTTAATAGCTATTGTCGGTGCCTTTACCGCTCTCTTTGCCGCGGCCATTGCGATAACGCAAAGGGAGATAAAACGTATCCTGGCCTACTCAACTGTTTCTCAATTGGGCTATATGATGTTAGCTTTAGGAGTTGGCAGTCTTTCAGCTAGTATGTTTCATCTTTGGACCCATGCCTTCTTTAAAGCATTGATGTTCTTGGCGGCAGGCTCGGTTTTACACGCCTTGCACAATAGAGCAGATGTTTGGGATATGGGCGGTTTAATTAGAAAGATGCCAATAACTGGATGGACTTTCGTCGTTGGTGGCTTGGCCATTGCTGGTATCCCGCCATTCGCTGGGTTCTGGTCCAAGGACGAGATTCTTGTTGTAACCATGGAATATGCTAAGAATGGGAATGGAATAGGCTATCTATTATTCGCCATGGCTGCATTCACAGCTTTCTTAACAGCGTTCTATATGTGGCGCATGATTTTCCTAACCTTCTTCGGAAAAGAAAAAGCGGAAAACCATCCGCATGAATCTCCGTGGTCTATGACTATGCCCTTAATTGTTCTGGCTATAATGGCCAGCATCAGTGGACTGATAGGAACTCCTTGGGCAAATATCTGGGGCGAGTGGATTCATTTCGGAACTCCTCATCACGCGGATCCTGCTTTGGGTTTGATGTTCCTTTCCGTACTCCTAGCAGTAGCAGGTATTGGCTTAGCCTATGTCTTATACTACAAGGATGGGGAGAAGAAGACAGCACAGGCGCTGGCACAAAAGTACCAGCCACTGTACAAACTCTCCTATAATAAATTCTATATCGATGAAGTTTACGCCTGGTTTACACAGAGGGTTGTTGATGCCTCTGCTAGACTAACCTATTATTTTGATATTTATTTCGTAGATGGAATAGTAAACGGACTTGCAGCTGTAACTAGGGGTTCAGGTCACGGTCTGCGTTTCTTACAAACAGGCAGACTTCAGACATATGCCTTAGTATTTTTCCTTGCAATTCTAGTAATTACTATTGTATTAGCCTTCGGACCATCTGACTTAGCCAGTATAATGGGAGGTGTTAAATAATGACTTTTCCCTTTTTGACAACAACCTTATTAGCACCTATCCTAGCGGCGCTGATTATTGTCTTCATTCCTAAAGAAAATGATAAACTGTGTAAATCTGTAGCAGCGGTAGGAACAGGGATCGCTCTGGCGCTTAGCCTATTCGTCTACTTCGGTTATGACCAGTCAGTTGGAGGTCTACAATGGGTTGATTTCGGCCAACCTGTGCCCTGGATTAATGATCTCGGGGTAACTTGGTATATGGCCGTTGACGGCTTGAGTTTGCCTATGCTTTTGCTTACCAACCTTATTGGCTTTACCGCTGTATTTGCTTCCTGGAATGTAGTCCACCGGGTCAAAGAGTTAATGATCCTATTGTTAATTCTAATTGCCGGAGTTATGGGTACTTTCATAGCCCAGGATTTGTTTATCTTCTTACTATTTTATGAGATAGTAGTAATCCCGATTTACATCATGGTGGTTATCTGGGGTAGCTCCAAACGAGTTACTAAAGAATATGCTGGTATGAAGTTAACTATTTATCTGCTCATGGGGTCAGCTTTCCTCTTGGCAGGTGTAATTGCCCTCTTTGTCAATTCCGTTAATATAACCGGAGTTGCGGATATGAGTTTTGAGGCTTTGGCACAGGTTGCCTTTCCCGAACAACTCCAGATTTATCTCTTCCTGTTATTGTTAATCGGTTTTGGTTCTTTGTTATCCATGTGGCCGTTCCACTCTTGGTCACCAGATGGATATGCCGGTGCTCCAACAGCTGTGTCCATGATCCATGCCGGTATTCTGAAGAAAATCGGTGGTTATGGATTGATTAGATTAGCCATTGTTGTACTACCTCTGGGAGCTAGGTTCTGGGCTCCGTATATGGCTGTGCTTGGGGTAATAGGTGTAGCCTATGCCGCTATGGCAGCACTTGCCCAGAAAGACCTAAAATATGTTGTTGGTTATTCTTCCGTCTCCCACATGGGATACGTGCTTTTGGGTCTTGCTTCCTTAGGGGTAATCGGGATAAATGGAGCGGTAGCAGCCATGTTTGCTCACGGAGTAATGGCGGCCCTGTTCTTCTCCATGATCGGATTCATTTATGAAAGAACCCATACCCGATGGATACCAGATATGGGTGGGTTATCCCACTACACACCCAAGTTAGCGATAGGATTTATGATGGCAGGCTTAGCCTCCCTAGGTTTACCTGGACTCATAACCTTTGTTCCTGAATTTACGATTTTTGTGGAAACATTTAGAGTCTTTGGTTGGCTGGCAGTCATCGGTATTGCAGGGATTATCATAACAGCGCTGTATGTGCTAAGAGCTGCAGCTAATACGCTGTTTGGCCCAGCTAGACCTGAATTCAGTCATATAAAAGACTTAAAGGGTCCAGAGATGGTGCCACTTGTAGTTTTGGGTTCAGTACTGGTTATCGGAGGAATCCTTCCGTCACTTCTGTTTGATATGATAGACAGCGGGGTTGCACCATTGCTGGCAAATATCAATGATGCCTTGCAGATAGGAGGGAAATAAAGATGAATATAGATTTTTCTCTTATTACAACTGAAATAGTTTTGGCAATATTAGGATTGGCTACATTTACGCTGGGGCTAATAATTCCCTCCAACGCTAGAAAAAATCTAGGAAATTTCGCCTTGCTTGGATTAATTATTGTCCTTGGCATTGCGGTGTACTCCTGGCCACATCAGGGAGAAATCCTGGGTGGTATGTATATAGTAGATAACTTCTCTTCGTTCTTTAAAATTGTGAGCCTGTTGGCAGCTATCTTGGTTACCTTAGGCTTCAGGCGTTATGTTGTCTCCAACGTGGGTAACTATCTTGAATACTACTCTACCATGATTTTTGCTACGCTAGGCATGATTGTCATGATTTCAGCTGGAGACTTTATTACACTCTACTTGGGCTTGGAATTGATGACCATTTCCTTTATTGTCCTAGTGGCATTTAGAAGCTTTGACGTTAAGTCTTTGGAAGCGGGGATAAAGTATCTTCTTCTGGCTGGTATGTCATCAGCAGTACTACTATATGGCTTAAGTTTAGTATACGGAGCGACTGGAACAATTCTGTTCACGGGAGTTGCCCAAAGTATTAGTGCAGGCTCAGGTGGTTTACTCTTGATAGTGGGCTTGGTCATGCTAATAGCCGGTCTTGGCTTTAAGATATCTGCAGCACCGTTCCATATGTGGTCGCCAGATGTTTACGAAGGAGCCCCGACCTCTGTGACAGCTTTCCTTGCTACAGGATCTAAAGCAGCCTCCTTCGCCATAGTTATCCGGATATTTGTAGGCAGTTTCTCAGGTATTCAAGAACACTGGGTTATGTTGGTAGCAGTATTAGCGGCCTTGAGCATGCTAATTGGCAACCTAGTAGCCATTCCCCAAACCAATATTAAAAGAATGCTGGCCTATTCCAGTGTTGCCCAGGCTGGATATATAATGGTGGGAATAGTAGCTGCGTCTCAAGCCGGTGTCAAAGGTGTAATGTTTTACTCCTTCATATATGTATTTGCTACCGTGGGAGCCTTTACCGTAGTAGCATCTGTCTATAATAAAATCAAAAGCGATGAGATTGCTGATTACTCAGGGTTATCACAAAGAGCTCCACTGGCAGCAACGACTCTGCTAGTATGCATGCTGTCTATGGCAGGAATACCATTATTAGCTGGCTTTGTAGGGAAGTTTTACTTGTTCATGGCCATTGCTGACGGATACATGTGGTTGGTTCTCCTTGGCCTGATTATGAGCATGGTCTCAGTTTACTATTACCTGCGGGTCGCGTTAGTTATGTTCAGAGACGATCCGGAGGATCCAACTCCTCTAAGAATGGGAACGAGCGTAAACGTAACGTTGTTAATCGCTCTTGTAGTTACAGTATTTCTAGGTGTTTATCCCGGACCTTTATCTGATATTGCCAATACTGCAGCTCAATCGTTTTTCATTCCTTAGAATAAAGTAATTTAAATATTAGCAGATATATAAAGCTAATCGCCGCTTGTCCCCTACTTATTGTAGTGGAGCCTAAGTGGCGATTAGCATTTTACGTTTAAACAGATTTCTCTAAACGTTTATATTAAGGTATACTAAGGATTATATGATCTCTTAAGATAATTTGGAGACGCTAAGGGAAGTGACAATATGCCTCATTCTAAGAAAGATACCATACTAGTTTCGGGAGTAACGGGATATGTAGGAGGAAGAATTGTTCCCCTCCTGCTTGACCTTAACTATAAGGTTAGATGCTTAGTGCGTGACCCTTCCAGGATAGAAGGAAGAGGCTGGGAGAACATTGAGGTTTATAAGGGTGATGCCCTTGATTATGAAACCATACTCCCTGCTCTGAGGGGTGTTTCTGTCGCCTATTACTTGGTACATTCTCTATCAGAGACAAAAGGATGGCAAGAGAGGAACTTAATCTATGCCAGAAACTTTGGTAGAGCGGCCAAGGAGGCAGGAGTTAAACGAATAATCTACCTCTTATCCACTCAGGAAAAGGACTTTGAGCAAATCGGTGGTTATCTAAAGAAATATGGTGTCCCGGTCACAGAGTTCAGGACATCACAGGTAATCGGAGCCGGTAGTGTCTCTTTTGAACTAATTCGTAATATTATGGACAAGGTTCCTGTTCTTATAACCTCCAATATAATAAGGACACGCATGCAACCTATATGTATTGATGATGTACTGAGATACTTAATAGAAAGCCTAGAAGTACCGGAAACGGAGTCGGAGATAATAGAAATAGGCGGAAGCGAGATCTTGCCTTATCGAGATATGATGCTCAAGTATGCACAAATACAAGGATTAAGAAGAAAAATAATTGAACTACCATTTATGACGGAAGGTTTAACAGCCTTATTGGTAGACTTTATTACGCCTATTCCCAAAAGGATTGCACGTTCTTTAATAGGCGGTTTAAAAAATGAAGTGTTAGTTAGTGAAGATACTGCCAAGAAGTTATTCGATTTTATTCCTAAAAGTTATGAGGAAGCTGTGAGGCTGGCCTTATCAGAGATAGGAACAGGGGAAGTAATTACAAGTTGGCAGGATGCCTATTCGTCTTTTGGAGAATCGGCACAGCCCACTAAATTTTCTGGAGAAGAAGGAAAATTTAAAGATGGAAGACAGATAACAGCTAATGCTGATCTGGCTAATACCTTCAGAGTGATTTCTTGTTTCGGAGGAGAAGAGGGTTGGTTATATGCCGATAATCTGTGGTTTCTTAGAGGGCTTCTAGACAGGCTGTTCGGTGGTGTCGGCTTGAGACGGGGACGGAGATGTCCTGTTAAGTTAAGGGTCGGCGATGTTCTGGGCTTCTGGCGGGTGGAAGAACTGGTGAATAACAGTCTCCTTAGATTGCGATCGGAAATGAGGATGAAGAGTGGCGCCTGGCTGCAATTTGAGGTTAAAGAGCAAGAAGTGGGTAAAGTTCTTATCACCCAAACAGCCTTCTTCGAACCTCAGGGCATTCTGGGTCGTATGTATTGGTACACTATGTACCCATTTCATGAAGTAATATTTAGAGGCATGTTACAAACCTTAGCTAATGAAGCAGAAGAGGCTTCTAGGAATAATCCAAGTAAGGCACTGGATAATGAAAGATAAACCGCAGGTTGCTGCAGTTTACTTATTTGGATCTTACGGGACCGAGTTTCAATTGCCGTCAAGCGACATAGATTTAGGAATCGTCTTTTGTGATGTTCCTAATCTAAAAGATGAATTAGAACTAGATGCTGGAATCTCATCCTTTCGTGCCGTAGTGGCAAACTTTTTCAGTTTATTTTGCTGCATCCTTAGCGTCGTCATCTTTAATATCGCTTAGCTCGCAGCTTTCAGCGGAATCTTTAGACAGAAACCAACCACCCAAAGCTATCAGAACTAAGACAACATAGAAACTTAGCTTCCATGCAGAGGAATGGACAAATCCTTCAGGTAAAAAGTTAATAGCGGGATGAGAGAGGGTATAGACAGCCAACTTAATTCCTACCCAGCCAACTATCAGGAAAGCTGCAGTTTCCAACCTCGGTCTTTTGTGTAGAAGCTCGCAAAAAAGATTAGCAGCAAAACGCATAATGACTAGACCATTAAAGCCGCCGGCGAAAACAACCAAGAATTGTCCGCCATCCATACCGCCAATCTTAGGCAGATTGGTAGCAGGTAATGCAACCGCCAGGGCGACCGCAGCTAGAATAGAGTCGACCGCAAAGGCGATATCTGCGAGTTCGACCTTGAGTACTGTAACCCAAAAGCCGGAGCCCTTTTTTGCTTCTACTGAATCTTCCTGGACTTGAGTCTTCTTCCAAATCAGTTTACGAACAATATGATTCAAAGCAATCAACAGAAGATATGCTGCCCCCAAAGCTTGAACCTGCCAAACGTTGATGAAAAAAGAAATGATAAATAGAGAAGTGAGGCGGAAGACGAAAGCTCCTGCCAAGCCATAGAACAAAGCTTTCTTTCTACTTTCTTCTGGGAGATGCTTGATCATTATGGCCAGTACGAGGGCATTATCTGCTGCTAAGAGTCCCTCTAAAACGATGAGTACTAACAGCACCCACCCATACTCCAAAAAAATTGATAAGTCCACCGATTAGTCCTCCTTAAAAAATGATGATTGCTAAATATTTTGCCAGGTAAAAGAAATATGACCCTTACCTGTTTGGTAAAGGCCATAAAAATAGACCTCTACCCATAGATAAAGGTCTTGCTTACAACAATAGTTGCAATAAAGCCGGAGATAAAATCTCGTGATGACGACTTTATTCTAAAAGCTACTCCCCTTTAGGAAAGCAATGTTACTATGGTAGATGATATCTTATTTTTTCATATTCGTCAATATATAGTGTCGGCAATCATAGTAATTATTATTTATGAAAGTGCTGTAAAATCTAGTTATCTTAGACATTATTAGGTATAATAATTATTAGAAAATCAATAAGAAGGTAGATCAATGTGGTGATAATAGTAATAGGAGAAACTGAATGTTAAATTTAGAGAAGAAAATTTTTTGGATTGTTGGACTATTGATATTCATTATATCGTTTTTAATGCTATTTATAGGAATTAGAATAGTTTTAGGTAATGAACTGATTGTTAGAAACTTACTGGCCTTCATGGGTTTATCATTACTTACTGGGGTTATAGCATCATCGCTAGTGTATTTTAGATTCAAACTATCCTTTATATTTTTTGTAGCTGGGCTATTTATTGGATTTTTCGAAATGTACCGTGCATTTTTAAGTGATATGTCCGGCTGGGGAGATTTAATCGGAATAATGTCTTTATTTATGTGGGCTATAACTGGTTTAGGGGTTGGCTTATTGGTACAGTTTGGGCGTTATTTATATAGAAAGTTGAAAAGATAGAGAACGCAGGAATACAGATAGATAATAAAGACGATAAATTAGAAATATTTTATGGGGGTTAATTATGGATGCAAGAAAATTATTTGGCGTAATCATAATTGTTTTCGGAATACTATTGCTTTTGAACAGTGCAGGTATTGCAGACGTGAACATCGGTTATCTGTTCTCAAACTTTTGGCCAATGATACTAATTATTATCGGAGCTTTTGTATTGCTTGCGAATCCTGCTTCAAAGGTCGGTGGCATAATAACACTGACTATAGGAGTAGTATTCCAGCTGAAAAATCTAGGCTATTTTGATATTTTTCAGTATATTTCATTCTGGCCTGTACTCCTAATACTAATTGGACTTTGGATAGTCTTTGGGAGAGGCCCAAAGTGGGATACGGATTCCAACGACACATTTAGTGCGCTAGGATTATTTTCTGGATCAAGTGTCAGAAGTGTATCCCGGCAATTCCAAGGAGGAAGTGCTACTGCTATATTCGGGGGAGTTGAAATCGATCTTAGTGAAGCACAGATAACGTCCGACCAAAAAGAAGCTAGAGTAGAAGTTTTTGCAGCTTTTGGAGGAATAAACATGGTAGTACCCCAAGGATGGAATGTTATCATTAAGGGGATACCACTTTTTGGTGGCTGGGAAAATAAAACACTCAGCAAAGGAAATGACCAGGATGCACCAATACTAAAATTGAATTGTCTTGTAATGTTCGGCGGATTAGAAGTCAAAAATTAATACAACGCAACAGAATTGTATCGCCTCACTCGTCATTAGTAGGGTACAACTAATTTGAGGGGGAGACATAATGAAGAAAATAGCGATACTATTATTTCTAATGCTTGTTGTAGGCATGTTAACGGCTTGTAATAATGGGAAAAGTGCTTTAGATACAGTGGATGTCAGGGGAGATATAACCCAAATAACTAACAGTGATGCTAAAGAAGTTCTTGGTATGATCTTGGTAGAAGGTGACTTAGAAGAGGATACCAAAGTTGATAAGGCTAGCGTTACTGTCACAGACAAGACAAAAATCTTCGTTCTAGGGAATGAAAGTGTGGTGGAAGAGGCTGATTTCTCTTTCTTGCAAGCAGGGCAAATAGTCGAGGTAGAATTCACTGGTCCGGTAAGAGAGTCTTACCCTGTGCAAGCTACAGCCAAAACCATTTTCATAAAGTCTTCTCAAGATGAAGAACCTAATAGCCCTAGAAATGGCAATGAAGGAGATAGTTTTGATGGCGTAGAACTAAACTTGTAGCATTTTGGATGCCAACAGCCCAGCATTCTTGGCATCATTGATCCCTACTGTTGCTACAGGTATCCCATACGGCATTTGGACAATAGAAAGTAACGAATCTAAACCATCCAAAGAACGTGTTTTGATGGGAACACCAATGACAGGGACACATGTCAGAGAACTTACCATTCCAGGCAAATGGGCAGACCCGCCCGCACCAGCGATAATCACACTGATACCTCTTTCTTCAGCTGTCTTGGCATATTCATACAATCTATCCGGGGTCCTATGTGCCGAAACGATATGCATTTCGTAGTCAATGTTTTGCTCATCTAGTATGGCTGAGGCCGCTTCCATAACAGGCAGGTCGGAATCACTACCCATTATGATGCCTACTTTACCAGAGGAACTTTTTACTTTCTCTGGATTCATTTTTTTATCTCCTTAATAAAGGTTTGAATTTGATTTCTTTCAAAGCATCTAAGGCTATTCTTTCGGCTTCATCGACAGAATTATTTAGTACTGTAAGATGACCGACTTTTTTCAATTTAGTGGTAAGATGCTTCCCGTATAGATGAAGATAAGTTTCTTCGTTAGCTAGCACTTTCTCTATTCCTTCGAAAGTATAGGCTCCATCAACTGTCTCATCACCAAGGATGTTGACCATAACACAAGGGGACAGCAACTTGGTTGAACCTAAAGGCATCCCAGTAATAACTCTTATTAGTTGTTCGTATTGGGAAGTTGAACAGCCTTCGATTGTATAATGTCCGGAATTATGTGGCCTAGGTGCTATTTCATTAATGTATATCTCTCTGTTCTTATCTAAGAACATCTCAATACAATACACCCCTGCATCATCTAAGACATCTAACGTTTTCTCCGTAATCGCTTCAATTTTCCTTATTACATCTTGATCAATGCCTGCAGGTACTCTGGTAATTCTTAGTATGTTGTCTTCATGTGTATTCTCAACCACAGGATAGTACTTGGTGTTTCCCTGCAAATCCCTGGCGACCATAATCGATAACTCAGTCGTAAAGTCTATAAACTTCTCTATCATCAAATCATTTTTCTGAAGTAGATGGTAAGCGGTTTTTATTTCTTCCTTATGCTTAATTAAGTAATTGCCCTTGCCATCGTATCCCCCAAAACACGCTTTGAGCATGATGGGCAAACCAAATTCCTCAATTTTTTGCTCTATATCTTCTATACTATCGACCTTAGAAAACTCAGGAACTGGCAAACCTGCTTCAGCCAGTAAAGATTTTTGTATATATTTATTCTTTATCTTTTTTAACGTAGTTCCCGAAGGACAGATGTTATATCCCTCAGATTCTAAATCACATAGTATGTCGGCATCGATATGCTCGAATTCAAAAGTTAAAACGTCAGTTTGCTCTGCTAGCTTCCGTATCGCTTGTTGGTCGGCAAAGGGAGCTATTAACTGGCGGTCTACAACTTGTGAGGCAGGGGAAGCAGGCGTAGGATCCAAGACCGCCACATAATATCCCATCCTCTTAGCTTCGGTAGCCATCATTTTTCCGAGCTGACCTCCACCGACAATTCCTATTTTGGCAGGGGGTTGTAAAATAATCTTTGTCTTATTAGTCATAAAATCACCTTCCTAAAATGATAGGATAAGTTATCGAAATACATTTAGTAATTATAACATAGTTTATAATAATTATTAATCATACTTGCTATATGAATTATACTTGAATTCTCTTATAATTATCAAAAAGAGTTGTTATAAAGTAATAATCTTTTAGATGTATATAATAAGAATTTGAATAGTTATTATAAGGAAAGGATGTTGGAAATGAGCGACCTAAAACAATGGCACAATTCCATTACAGGCCAGAGAGTAGTGAAAGCACTAGAGAAGAATAATTTTGAGGCTTACTATTTTAGCACTAGAGAAGAGGCACTCAATCATCTTTTAGATGTTATTCCCGATCACTCTAAGCTTGGAATAGGAGGGTCGAGTACTTTAAGGGAAATTGGCCTCCTTAATAAACTGAAAGAAAAAGGTTTTACTCTATATGATCACAATGATCAAAGCTTAACGTCGGAAGAAAAGAAGGAACAACGATATAAACAGCTATCTTCCGATATATTCTTAGCGAGTTCCAATGCGATTACTTTAAAAGGAGAACTTGTAAATATAGATGGCATTGGTAATAGAGTAGCTTCCATGTCTTTTGGACCACAAAAGGTTATAATCGTAGCAGGTATCAATAAAGTTGTAAGAGATATCGAAGAAGGGTTACAAAGAATTAGGATGTATGCAGCTCCTCTTAATACCAAAAGACATGAATCTCCCAACCCTTGTATCAAGACGGGAGAATGTCAAGATTGTCAGAGTACCGCTAGGATATGTAATATAACCAATATTATCCATAGATGCCCGCCATTAAGCAAAATAGAAGTAGTAGTAATTGGTGAACAACTTGGATTCTAGAAATATATTAATGCCATATGTAAAGTGTAAAATATAAGTTCTCTCTCAATTAAAAGCATAAGTTATAAAAGGGGCTGTTGCACAATAAACCAATTTAGTTGGTCGATGCAGCAGCTCCTTCTTTAAATGTCAATAATCGTATATTTGTGCATTACCCGCTCACCACGCGCCGAAGCTGTTCACTTGCTGATACAGCTACTGCACCTAA
>JAGXFZ010000005.1 GCA_024637055.1 Gracilibacter sp.
ATATTCTCCTCGAAGCCAGAATTCTCTGTGTAGCTGATGTGGTGGAAGCCATGTCCTCGCATCGTCCTTATCGCCAATCGTTAGGTATAGATAAAGCTTTGGAAGAAATATCTAACGGTAAAGGGAAAATTTATGATGATAAAGTGGTAGAGGCTTGTATCCGATTATATAAAGAAGGGTTTTTAATGGAATAAAAAACCATATATGAAAAGGCTTCCGGAAAACAGTTTGATACTGAAAAAATGTTAAAGGGAAATGGTCTGAAGGGCCAGTAATAACCAATAAATCTATAAGATACAAACTACAAATAGCCTTCCCGCAGTTGTGATTACTACTATGGGAAGGCTATTTGTAATAATTTATAGCGGCAGTTTCTTTATACCCTTGGAATCATATGAATAGCTTCATTATTAAGTCCTAGAATAGCTTCATGGAAGCTCTCTGCTAAAGTTGGATGAGCATGAATTACATGGCCTATCTCTTTAGCATTCAATCCATTATGGATAGCCAAGACACCTTCGTGGATAAGATCACTGGCGTGAGGTCCAAGGATGTGAACGCCGATAATCTTCTTGCTTTGCTCGTCAGCTATCACTTTCACCAAACCATCAGCTTCGCCCATGGTTAAAGCTTTACCATTGGCAGCAAACATGAACTTGCTTACTGTATACGAGATTCCTCTTGTTTTTGCCTCTTCTTCTGTCAAGCCAGCGGCAGCCACTTGTGGAAAGGAAAAGACACAGGAGGGAATAGCGTCATAGTTGAGTTGTGCACCTGAACCAAAGATGTTCTCGGCAACTGTTTTCCCTTGCTCCGAAGCAACATGGGCTAGCATCTGACCCCCGATAACATCACCGATGGCGTAGATACCGGGGACAGAAGTTGCATATTGGCTATCTACCTTTATGCCACCTTGGTCGTAGGTGATCCCTAGCGCAGAAAGGTTTAGGTTTTCGGTATTGGCTTTCCTGCCTGCAGATACTAAGACTAATTCCCCAGAATACTGCCGAGGACCTTGTTTACCTTCTGCCGATACCTTCAAGCCATCAACTTCTTGAACGATTGCTTGTACTTTAACCCCAGTCTCAATTTTAATCCCTTTTCTCTTGAGAAGTGGGGTCAATCTTCTAACGATTTCTTCATCCACTGTAGGTAAGATACGGGGAAGGAGTTCCACTATCGTGACCTGAGTTCCGAAAGCTTGGTAGATCCCTGCGAACTCTATTCCTACAACCCCACCACCGATAATAATCATTTCGTTAGGAATATAATCTAACGCTAAGGCCTCATTGCTGAAAATTACTCCTGGAAGACCCAAGCCTGGGACTGGAATCTTCGAGGGCTGAGAACCAGTTGCCAGCAAGATATTTTTAGTGGAGAGTCTATCTTTTTTACCATCTATATCAGTTACTTCTACCATAGAATCACTGACAAGACTACCTTTGCCTTGGACAACCTGAACACCAAAACTCTTTAGTAATTGAGCTATCCCAGTTTGCAGACGATCTACGATTTCTTGCTTCCTGGTCTGAGCGGTCTCTATATCAAAGGAGTGACCTTCCAGAGTTATCCCGAATTCCTTCATCCCTTTTAGGTAGTTAAGCATTTGAGCGTTTCTGTACAAAGCTTTGGTAGGTATACACCCCTTATTAAGACAGGTGCCACCAATCTTATCCTGCTCAACGAGCATCACGTTGGCCCCCAACTGGGCAGCCCGAATAGCGGCTACATATCCCCCCGGACCCCCGCCTATTACAATCAAATCCATTTCCATAATTATTCCTCCAAGCTAAAAATCTAGCTACCTAGATAGATATAATAGTGATATTTGTGTATTGCTTAGCGAACTTTAGAGGAGAGAAGCGTCGAGAGCGTAGCGAAATCAGCAAGTGAACAGCGTCGGCGCATGGGCGGGCGATACACAAATAATATTAAAGGCTAAGGTCGCAAGTCACCATAGGACACCTGGCGGCTCCCACTTCATCCAGTCGAGCCACCACAGTATTATGAGGTGCCGATTTGACCAGATCAGGATTGGTCTCTATTTCTTCCACGATGAGTTTCAGAGCCTCGATAAATTCATCTAAGGTTTCTTTGCTCTCTGTCTCGGTAGGCTCTATCATCAAGGCTTCCTGAACGATAAGAGGGAAGTACATGGTAGGGGGATGATAACCGTAATCCAGCAATCTTTTAGCTATATCCAGTACGGGCACACCTTTTCCCAGTTGTTTAACACCGGAGAACACGCATTCGTGCATACAAGTGCGGTCATAAGGCAAAACGAATATATCCTTTAGATTGTGGAGCAAGTAATTAGCGTTGAGCACGGCGTTTTCCGAAACTTGACGGAGACCGTCAGCACCCATGCTTCTAATATAAGAATAAGCTTTGACCAGAACGCCGAAATTACCGTAGAAGGCCTTAATTCTCCCGATAGAAAGAGGTCTATCATAGTCCAGATAATATCTACCAGCTTCATATTCCACTACAGGCTTCGGTAAAAAGGGAACCAAGTCTTCCCTTACTCCTACAGGGCCTGATCCGGGGCCGCCACCTCCATGCGGGGTGCTGAATGTCTTATGCAGATTAAGATGGACGACATCAAAGCCCATATCTCCGGGACGGGTAATCCCCATAATGGCATTGGCATTGGCTCCATCATAGTAAAGGAGCCCTCCAGCATCATGGATAATCTTAGCAATTTCTATTATATTCTCGTCAAATAAGCCGAGAGTATTAGGGTTAGTTAGCATCAAACCAGCGATATCCTCGCTCATAACCTCTCTAAGGGAGGCTAAATCCATACCTCCGCGGGAGTTGCTTTTAACTTCAATAACGTCAAAGCCAACCATGGTAGCCGTAGCAGGGTTAGTTCCATGTGCTGAGTCTGGAACTACAATTTTAGTACGATTATCGCCACGCTGAGCATGATAAGATTTGATGATCATTAATCCTGCTAATTCACCGTGAGCACCGGCAGCGGGCTGAAGTGAGAACCTAGCCATCCCGGTTATCTCCGAGAGCATAGTATCCAGACCGTGCATTAGTTCCAGACAGCCTTGGACTGTTTCTTCTGTCTGATAAGGATGGACCTGTTGGAAGCCATCCAAGCGAGCAATAGTCTCATTCACTTTGGGGTTATATTTCATGGTACAGCTGCCGAGAGGATAAAATCCTGAATCTAAACCGTAGTTTCTTTGAGATAATAATGTAAAATGACGAACAGCATCAGGTTCGCTTACTTCTGGTAACTTTGGGGGATCAACTCTGAGGGAAGTCTCGGGTATAAGCTGTTCTATACTCTTGACTGGCACATCGCAAGCCGGGAGAGAATAACCCTTCCGTCCAGCTTGTGTTAATTCGAAAATAAGAGATTTTTGTTGTTTCATTATTATTGCCCTCCCGCTTTCAAGACGAAGGAATCAATCTCATCCTTAGTCCTTTTCTCTGTAACAGCTATTAGCCAGCCGTTTGTCAGTTCGGGATAAGCTTGTTCCAGTGAATAGCCGCCAATTATTTTTTGATCAAGTAACTTTCTATTAAGCTCTTGTGGAGGAACACTACTCTGAATAACAAACTCCTTGAAGAAAGGAGAACTAAATACAGGTGAGAAGCTTTCTTTAGCAGTCAGCTGATCGAAAGCATAATGGGCCTTCTGTAGAGATTGAGAAGCTACTTCTTTCAAGCCTTGCTTGCCAAGCAGGGTTAGGTAAATCGTTGCTGCTAAAGCATTAAGAGCCTGATTGGAGCAAATGTTGGAGGTTGCTTTCTCCCGGCGGATATGTTGTTCCCGGGTTTGGATAGTCAGAGTAAAGCTGCGCTGACCGTTTTTATCCACAGTCTGGCCTACTATTCTGCCAGGTACTTTTCTCAGAAGTTTCTCTCTTGCTGCAAAAAAGCCCAAGTACGGGCCACCAAAGCTTAGAGGATTACCCAGAGACTGTCCTTCACCTACGACGATATCTGCTCCTAGTTCCCCCGGAGATTTAAGCAGTCCCAGAGAGATGGGGTCGGCACTTACGATAAAAAGAGATTTATTATTCCTGGCTATCTCTCCGATTTCTCCTAACGACTCTATACTCCCAAAGAAGTTAGGGCTTTGAACGATGACTGCTGCAGTATTGGCTGTTATCATTTCTTCAAGTTCTTTAATATCTAACTGCCCGTTGAGATATCCGACCTCTCGAACGGTTATACCTCTGAACTTAGCGTAGGTCTTTAATATCTCCCGGCTTTCGGGATGTACACTCCTGGCTACTAACACTTCCTGACGTTTTAGGGATTGGCAGGCTAGGAGCATAGCCTCGGCTAGAGCACTTGCACCATCATACATAGAAGCATTGGCAATATCCATTCCGGTTAGCTCACAAATCATGGTTTGGAATTCAAAGATAGCTTGGAGCATCCCCTGGCTTATCTCCGGTTGATATGGAGTATAAGCAGTATAGAATTCCTGTCTGGAAAGAAGGGCATCAACTGCACTAGGAATAAAATGATCATAGGCTCCTGCTCCTAGGAAACAAGCATGATCATCTAAGTTTATATTTTTACGGGACAGAGTCTTCGCATGATTTAACAGTTCAATTTCTGAGAGTGCTTTAGGGAGGTTTAATTTCCTTGGTAAACGAACCGCTTGAGGAATGTCGTTGAATAGTTCTTCAATAGTTACTAGACCGATTTGCTTTAGCATTTGGTCTTGTTGGATAGTAGTATTAGGGATAAATCTGGACAAAAATTATTCCTCCCGTTCAGACAGTCTTTCGTATTCTTCACCAGCTACAGTATTTTCTAGTTCTGTAGGATCACTTAATTCGATAGATACAAACCAGCTCTCATAAGGTTCTTTATTAATCTTTTCGGGGTCATCGATAAGTTCTTCATTGATTGCTGTAACAGTCCCTGACACAGGTGTATAGACATCAGACGCTGCTTTAACGGACTCCACCACTGACAATGGAGCTCCTTTACTTAGCTGGTCGCCAACCTCTGGTAGTTCGACGAACACAATAGTTCCTAGATGACTCTGAGCATAATCTGTGATACCTATGAAGGCTATATTACCTTCCACCCGTATCCATTCATGGGAAGCGGTGTACTTTAAATCCTTGATAATTTTCATCTGGTAGACCTCCTTTTAAGTATTATTTGCCTTTATATCTTTTTTTATAGAAAGGCTTAGGAATAATCCTTGCCTTGAGACTTTTATTGCGGACTACAATTTCAATCGTAGCATCTTCTTGAGCGTAGTCAGAGTCTATTAATGCAAGGCCGATACTCTTGTTCAGACTGGGAGAAAATCCACCTGTCGTCACAAAACCTACCTTTACCCCATTGACCTGAACTTCGTATTCACTGCGAGGGACACCCCGATCTATCATCTCAAACCCTACAAGCTTTCTGGAAATTCCTGCTTCTTTCTGTCTCACCAAAGCTTGCTTGCCTATAAAGTCATCCTTGTTTAGTTTCACAAAAAAACCTAAGCCAGCTTCTAAAGGAGTGATATCCTGACTAATTTCATGCCCATACAGTGGGAGAGCGGCTTCAAAACGTAGCGTATCCCTGGCTCCTAGCCCTGCAGGTTTTAGGCCATGTTTTGCACCATCTTTCAGTAAGCTTTCCCAGAGCAGGGGGGCCTGCACAGGGTTAGCATAAATCTCAAAACCGTCTTCACCTGTATACCCGGTCCGAGAAACAAGGGCTGGTATTCCAGCAATCTTAAGTTCAGGGTTGAAACGAAAGAACTTGAGCTCGTCTAATGCAACATCAGTAAGTTCTTGTAATATCTCCTCAGCTTTAGGTCCCTGCAAAGCAAGCAACGCATAACTATCCGATAAGTCATTGATCTCGACTTGGCCGTGAGAAGCCTCTTGAAGCCAGCAGAGGTCCTTATCTTTAGTAGAAGCATTGACCACTAGCAGATAATACTCAGAGTTATATTTGTAGACGATTAAGTCGTCTACAACCCCACCATCGGGATAACACATAAGCGTATAATACACCTGATTGTCAACCATAGCGGAGATATCGTTAGTCAATACCTGTTGGAGATATTTTTCAGCATTAGATCCTTTAACCACGATTTCACCCATATGAGAGACATCGAATAGTCCAGCCTTAGTCCTAACATTATTGTGTTCCGCAATAATACCTTCGTACTCCACAGGTAAAGCCCAACCACCGAAATCGATGATCTTTCCACTTAGTGCAAGATGTAGATCATAGATAGGCGTTTTCTTCATTTATTTAACCTCCATATCACTAATACTACTTAAAATAAACAGAGGAGTGACTTTTTATGTCACTCCTCTGTATCTGAACCTGAGAGATTCAACTTCGCTAAGGAAGTCTTGCTCCTTCGGTGTCTTTCGACTTTCCAGAGAACCTGTCCTGAAACGGTCTTTTTGCCTGAGAGTTTCATTGTAAGAAGACGACTTTTACAACTTGCTTCTTCGGCTCCCCGTAGAGGGTATCTCCCGCATCATTCATCCAGAGATATTAAGTTTGAATTTTCGTGTAATTCGTAAAGTCTCTTATATCGATAGTATATGTTTATTATAGTATCAAAGATTATGTTTGTAAATATTGGTGATGCTGTATATTCTATTATTGGCAGGAATAATTATTGCTACTGAATCTAAGTTCCTATATATTTATTAATAAGCATTGAAAGGAGTGAGGTTTGTGTCAGTAATGGGAAGTTTCTTCGGGCTTATAATGCTTCCAGTCATGATTGCAGTTCCAGCCTTGGTATTATATTTTGTTATTAAGTTTGCTGTCAAAAGTGCTATAAAGGAACTAAAAGACGAGAACATGCTTTAAGAATGAAAGGAGGGATACATAATGGAATTTATGGCATATTTAGCGCCCGTAGCTTTTGTGTTTGCCTTAGCTGCTAGTTCCCAGGTAGGAACCTTGAAAAAAGAGGTAGAAAAATTAAAAGCCGAAGTAGAAGAATTAAAAAATAAATAATAAGAATGATAAATTTTCTGAGGACAATTTTCATCTGATAGCTATTTGGAATATATTACCTTAAAACAAGTAAAGAGGGTAAGGCCAAATGTGCGATTGTAGTTGTAAAATTGATACACAAAAGACTCCAGCTATTTTCGGGTGGGTTGTTATCTATGAGTTAGCTATTATAATAATGATCTTATTATTTATTTACCTGGATATGGATAACACTAGCAATACTGCAAATACCGTTGAAACAACAGAGCAAACTGTTGAGCAGAACGTAGAATAACATTAAGGAATAACTTTAATAAGAGCCATCTCAGAAGTGAATTCTGAGATGGCTCTTAGATGTTGCGCGGAAATAATTACCATGAGACTAGATGCAACCCATCTAGATATTTTTACATAATCTAGTTTAAAAGGGTGATTTCAATGAGTCATCATAACAAAGATAGGAGACATAACCATGGCAGTGTAACGCATACATCGTGTGACTATAGCCATTCTCATCAATGTTTGGATGTAAGCGGTTTAGCTATCCCGAGAGGTGAAAGCCATATCCATAATTCCGAAAGCTGGGTTCTCTATGAACATGACCATGCTCACTATTACAAAGCAGTTTCTGGACCATCACTACCACTACCCAATGGCTGGCATGTTCATCATTGGGACTTCTATACCACCATGGATGATGGTCATAGACATCGTGTTAAAGGTCTAGATATGCCTGCCCCAGGGATATTATAATTGATCAGCCGTTCTTTGTTTCACAAAGAACGACAAAAATAATACTGTAATAATAGTGCTATTAAATTCGATTAACATTAAGTGAATTAATTTTTTTATACAGTGTCGCTCGTGATATTCCTAAATCTTTAGCACTTTTAGAAATATTACCATAATTCTTCTCCAGTGCTTTTTCAATAACAGCTTTTTCACTATTCCTTAGATTGCAATTAGAAAAGGATAAATTCTGTCTCTTATACACATCT
>JAGXFZ010000058.1 GCA_024637055.1 Gracilibacter sp.
AAGGGTGTCTATCCACCGATTAATAAAGGGGATATTTTAGGAAACTATAATATCTATGTGGCAGATGAGCTAATTAAGGAGGTACCTTTGGTAGCTGATGAGTCTAGCATAGGTAATCCTCTAGACTTTTCTGGATCACTAAACCTATTTATAGATAAGGCACTGGATATAATGGGTATTAAAGGATAAACTATAATGTGGAAATACTAAGAATTTTAAATAGCTAGGGGAGTGAAAAATTTGCATAAGAAAGTTGTTTTACCGAACGGAGTAAGATTACTTACCGAGGAAATAGACCATGTGCATTCGGTTGCTATAGGTGTTTGGGTTGGAGCAGGTTCACGTAATGAAGTAGAAGGATACGAAGGGATAACCCATTTCATAGAACATATGTTTTTTAAAGGGACAGAAAAGCGTACTGCTCGCGAGCTTGCTGAATCTCTTGAAGCGGTGGGAGGACAGCTTAACGCTTTTACTACTAAGGAGTTTACGTGCTATTTTGCTAGGGTTTTAGATGAAGATATCAACTTGGCTATAGATGTCTTGAGCGATATGTTTTTTAATTCTCTCTACGATCTCAAAGAAATTGATAAGGAAAAAAATGTCGTGCTCGAAGAGATAAAAATGTATCAGGATGCTCCTGATGAACTGATCCATGACCTTTTCTCTCAGTATATGTGGAATAATCATCCTTTAGGAAAACCAATCTTAGGTGTTGCTGACACAATTAACAGCCTGACACGGGACAAGATAATGCATTATCTAGATACCAAATATACTCCAGACCAGGTAGTTATAGCGGTAGCTGGGAAGATTGATCATGATGAAATTGTAAAGAAACTTTCTGTTTTTGGAGATTTTAACAGACAACGATTTAAAGACGTGAGTGCAGAGCCAATTGGAAGTACGTTTAGAAAGTCTTTAGGCAAGGATACTGAGCAGATGAATCTGATTGTAGGTGTGCCTGGAGTGGGTCAAGATGACAAAGATATGTATGTTTTACATATTATAAACAATATTCTGGGAGGGGGATTAAGCTCCCGTCTTTTCCAGGAAATTAGAGAACAACGTGGACTAGCCTATTCTGTTTATTCATATCATTCTACCTATATGGATACGGGTGTATTTGCTATCTATGCAGGAACAAGTCCCAATAAGACTGAAGAAGCACTTAAATGTATTATAGATGAGATGAATAAGATGAAGCTAGAAGGAATCACAGAAGATGAACTGGCAAGAACAAAAGCCCAGATTAAGGGTAATCTCTACTTGGGTATGGAATCTGTAAGTAGTAGGATGAGCCGGTTGGGGAAAACTGAACTGAGCTTTGGTAGGGTGAAAACAGCTGAAGAAGCAGTAGAAAAATTAGAAAAAGTTACAACAGAAGATGTTAAAAGGGTTATGGAACGCCTTTGGGTTAAAGATAAGATAAGCATTTTAACACTAGGACAAAAAGAATTCAGCTTGGACTTTGACAGTATCATAGAGAATTCAGTGAATTAAAACCGCTACGGCGGTTTTAATTTTTAAGCAGGAATTTAGAAGATTAGGCAGAAAATATTAATGTATAATATTTGGGTATTACACGCCCGTGCGCCGGTAAGCGATTCTCTTTGGTTTGCGGCTTCGGCGTTTATCTCCGCAGGAGACAAACGTACCGCGCGCCGAAGCTGTTCACTAGCTGATTACGCTAATGCGCCAAACCTCTGGGTAATACCTGAGGTTAACCGTGGCGCATCTTAACGCTCATCAGCTATGTTCTCTACGCTTCTCTGCTCTAAAGGTTCGCTTAGTAATACCCAAATATTAAAACATAAACTATATTTAGCTAATGAAAGAGTGAAGAGATGAAGGGAAACATTGAAGTTAAGGTTAAAAAGGTTGGTAATGTAAATAACAGCGAAGATATCATCCCACACTATGCTACAGCAGGGGCAGCCGGAGCGGATTTATATGCTTCTATTAACCAAGAAATGATTATTACTCCTGGAGAGAGGGTGCGTGTTCCTACAGGTATTGCTATCGAACTTCCTGGTCCTGAAGTGGTAGCTTTGGTCTTTGCCCGGAGTGGTTTGGCTGATAAGAAAGGACTTGCCTTAAGTAACGGAGTAGGTGTTATTGATTCCGATTATCGCGGAGAGATTGCAGTTCTAATGACTAACTTTGGACAAGAAGAAGTTATAATCAAACATGGAGAACGTATAGCTCAGATGCTCTTCGTTGAGGTGGCTATCGCGTCATTTGTGGCGGTCAACGAATTAGGTGATACAGCAAGAGGTTCAGGAGGATTTGGATCAACAGGCCCATCATAAAGAAGCAATTATTAACACATTATGGTATAGAATTTTCTCTAATTTCATAAATATCCCTGAGGGGGTATTTCATGAAAGCCCTAGTAACATTTTTCTTAATTTCAGGTATTATCGTTTCCTTGAGGACAAGGATCAAGATGATGAGGTGGCGCTCACCCCATGCTAAAACTCAGTTATCTAAAGCGATTACGCAACTTGTCGGAACAGCTGGGGGAATATACATCTCTCTTGAAATGCTTTTGACTTTCCTTGGTATTCCGGAAGAGATCTGGAACCCGGCTTTATACTATGTCAGGCCCTTAGCAGTTTTATCTATATTTATTGCCATACTTCAGCCTTACGGATATAAGCTTTGGTTAAGTATCACCCAAAGGGGAGGATAAGATATGCTCCTAAGTGAAATCGCAGGTAAAGAAATAGTCAATCTCCATGATGGCGCTAAGCTTGGTTTGGTGGGGGATAGTGATATAAAAATCAATATTAATGGCAAAGTAGAAGCACTTATTATATCGTCGAGGTCAGGGTATAGTTGGTTTTTTAATCGGAACAACGATAGAGATAGTGATTTTATTATGATACCGTGGGAAGCGATTAAAAAAATCGGCACAGAGGTAATAATTGTAGATATCGACTATGCGCAATTTTCTTATTAAAACGCCCAACCTTTGACAGTTACTCCTGGATATAATAAAATATGATAAGCTATAACCCCGAACTATTATGAAGCATGGGGTTTTGTCTTATAGGATTCAGGAGGGATTAACTTGTATAAAATTCGAGTGTTTGTAGCCGGAGCCTGTGGCAAGATGGGTTCAGAAACAGTAAAAACTATCTTAGACCAAGATGATATGGAGATAGTTGGTGCCTCAGATATTCAGAATAAAGGAGCCGATATAAGCGTAGTATTGGGAGCAGAACCTTTAGGACTTGAGATTACAGGGGATTTGGATATCAAAAAGCTTAAGAAGTTAAAGGTAGATTTACTTGTTGATTTCACGAATCCTCAATCTGTTTTTACTAATGCCAAAACAGCAATAAGCGCTGGAGTTGTTCCGGTTATCGGAGCAACAGGTCTTGATGAACATGAGATAGCGGAACTTGAGGAAATGTCTAAGGAACATGGGGTTGGTATATTCATTGCGCCGAACTTTGCACTAGGTGCGATCCTTATGATGAAGTTCGCTCAAGAAACTGCCAAATATTTTAAGAATGTAGATATCATAGAATATCATCATGATCAGAAACTTGATGCGCCATCGGGAACAGCTTTAATAACAGCCGATATGATTTCTAAAGAACGCAAGCCTATGATCCAGGGACACCCCAATGAATTTGAAAAGATACCAGGAAGCCGGGGTGGGGATATCAATGGGTTACGTGTCCACTCTGTACGCCTGCCGGGAATGATTGCTCACCAGGAGGTAATCTTTGGTGGATATGGACAAACTCTTACCATAAGACATGATGCCTATACGAGAGAGACCTATATGCCGGGCGTTATGCTAGCCATACGCAAAGCTTATAAAATGTCAGGACTAGTTGTAGGATTAGAGAATTTCCTAGATTAAGAAATTTTCTTTTAGCACCGCATCCCGTGCCTACTCATATAATGGATAGTAGCTAAGCAGTACTATCCTACATAAGGAGGCATAAACATGGGAGCGGTACTTGAAGGAGTGCGCCTTGCAGTGATCGGTGGTGATGATCGAGAGATTTATCTCATCCCGGAACTACAAAGGCAAGGAGCCAATATAATTGGGCTCGGACTTGAAAAATCTCCCCTAGGTCATAGCATTGAACATGCTAGTTCATTTGAAGAAGTGATGGAAAAAGCTCATGCTTTACTTTTTCCAATGTTTGGAACAGATGAACGGGGATTAGTTAAAGCCAAATACTCGAATTCACCTATTGTCCTTAACAAAGATGTTCTAGAATCCATACCGCTGGGTGTTCCTCTTTTTATTGGTTGGGCTCGTCCGGCCTTGAAAGCAGCAGCTCAAAATATGGATATCACATTAGTAGAGATTGTTAACAGGGACGATGTGGCGATTCTTAATTCCATACCTTCCGCAGAGGGCTCTATCCAAATGGCTATGGAAGCAACGAATATCACTATTCATGGTAGTCAAAGTTATGTGATAGGGCTTGGCAGAACCGGGATTACCTTAGTCAATATGCTTAAGGGGATCGGCGCGAAGGTAACTGTAGTGGCTCGGAAATCTGCCGACTTAGCAAGAGCTGTGGAAATGGGAGTTAAAGCAGTTAGTTTAACGGAGCTTGAAACTGTAATCAGCCAAGCTGAAATAGTATTCAATACTGCTCCCGCACTTGTTTTAGATAGAAATCTGCTAGAAAAAATGTCTCGGGAAGCCGTAATTATCGACTTAGCCTCTATCCCTGGCGGAACAGATTTCGAATATGCTCAGATGCTTGGTATAAAAGCCCAACTTGCGCCAGGCTTACCAGGAATCGTTGCAGCAAAAACAGCAGGAAAGATACTCGCCAAAATCTATCCTCCAATCATTCTTGAGTACGTATCCCCAATTGGAAAGGGGGTGCGGTAAAGTGAGATTTGAAGGTATGAAAATAGGTTTTGCTCTAACTGGTTCCCACTGTACCTTGGCTGAAGTAATGCTGATAATTGGTGAACTAAAGAAAGAAGGCGCCGAAATTACCCCTATTATCTCTTATTCTGTTGATAAGATGGATACTAGGTTTGGAGAAGCAAGTCATTGGAAAAAGGTTCTTAAAGAGATAACAGGCAAGGAAGCGCTAAGAACCATTCCTGAAGTAGAACCAATTGGTCCCTATAAGCTTTTTGATTGTGTTGTAATTGCCCCTTGTACAGGTAATACCTTAGCAAAAATGGTTAATGGAATAAGTGATACACCTGTTCTAATGGCTGCCAAAGCTCATCTGCGTAATCTTGGTTGTGTAGTTATTGCTGTAGCCACCAATGACGGCTTAGGGAACAATGCCAAAAATATTGGTACACTGTTATCAACAAAGAACATCTATCTTGTTCCTTTTGGTCAGGATAGCCCACAGAAAAAATCCAATTCTCTCGTAGCTCATATGGATAAAATTCCAGATACTATTCTTTCGGCACTTCAAGGTAATCAAGTTCAACCAGTATTAGTGCAATTTGATTTTCCAAATTAATGAATAAAATATTGTTCATTTGACATATAATCTCGTAATGAGTTAATAATGTTGTTAATGAAAAGTAGGCTTTATAGTGAATTTGGTGTTAGGTAGACAAAACACCAAATTCTCTACTCTTATTTTTAACAGATAGAAGACCAGCTTTATACATAAAAAGGAGGATATATATTTATGCCAAATATTGCTATAGTCGGAGCTACTGGTGCAGTCGGTCAGGAATTTCTTAAAATTCTCACCGAACGCAAATTTCCAGTAGACGAATTAAGGTTACTTGCTTCCAAAAGATCAAGTGGATCAATTATTACTTGGCAAGGTAAGGAGATTGTGGTTCAGGAAACAACGCATGACAGTTTTAAGGGGATAGATATCGCATTGTTTGCAGGTGGCTCAGCAAGCACAGAATATGCATCCTCTGCTGTTAAGAGTGGTGCTGTGGTAATTGATAATAGTAGTGCTTTTCGTCTAGATCCTGATGTTCCCTTAATTGTTCCCGAGGTAAATCCAGAGGACGTTAAATGGCATAAGGGAATTATCGCTAACCCTAACTGTTCTACTATATTAATGGTTGTTGCTCTAAAACCGTTAGAAGATGTAACCAGGATTAAAAGAGTAGTTGTATCTACTTATCAAGCAGTTTCCGGTGCGGGAAAAGAGGGCATAGTAGAGCTGGAGAATCAGCTTAGAGCCTGGAATAATAATGAAGAAATAACCGGTATGGAAACATTCCCTTATCAAATCGCCATGAACCTAATCCCCCGAATCGATGTATTTGGAGAAGGCGACTATACCAATGAAGAATGGAAAATGGTAAAAGAAACTCAGAAAATTTTCAATAGGAAAGATATTGGCATCACTGCTACCTGTGTCCGAGTTCCTGTTCTTAGATCTCATTGTGAAGCAATAAACATTGAAACTGAAGATAAACTATCTGTGAAGCAAGTTAAAGACATTTTAGCGAAAGCTCCCGGCGTAATAGTCATAGACGATCCAGTTAAAGATAAATATCCAATGCCTTTAGATAGCTCGGATAAAGATGAAATTTATGTAGGGAGAATAAGGGAAGACTTAACTATTGATAATGGTATCAACCTTTGGATTGCTGGTGACCAAATCAGAAAAGGTGCAGCTACGAATGCAGTACAAATTGCCGAATTGCTGTTATAATATAAGAAGGAATGTAAGGAGGAGAGTTTGTTTTGCGAATACTTGTACAGAAATTTGGAGGCACTTCGGTAGCTAATCCAGAGACTAGAACAAAGGTTGCGGCTAAAATATCTGAAGCAGTCAGCCAAGGATATTCACCAGTAGTGGTAGTATCAGCTATAGGACGAGCTGGGGATCCTTATGCAACAGATACATTTATAAAAATGGTATCAAGTATCCATTCTGAAATGCCGAAGAGAGAAATGGATCTATTAATGAGTTGTGGTGAAGTGATATCAGGTACTGTAATGGTCAGTACTCTCCAGGGCCTAGGGCTGGAAACTGTGCTTTTCACCGGAGGACAGGCTGGTATTGTAACTAATGACTGCTTTGGGGATGCCAGGATAATTAGAGTACAGCCTGAAAAAATATTGGCTCAACTAGAAGAGGGTAAAGTTGTAATCGTTACCGGTTTTCAGGGTATGACAGAGGATGGCCAAATTACCACGCTTGGTAGGGGAGGCAGTGATACAACAGCTGCCGCCATTGGAGTTGCTTTAGATGCTGAGGCAATTGACATTTATACAGATGTTGAAGGTATTATGACTGCAGATCCTCGTATAGTTGAAGATGCCAAAATACTTGATGTAGTTACTTATAATGATATATGCCATCTTGCCCATCAGGGAGCCAAAGTAATCCATCCCAGAGCTGTTGAAATAGCAATGCAGAAAAATATACCCATAAGAGTAAAGGGTACATTTACAGAGAACCCAGGGACTTTAGTAACCAATATACAGCCGGATATGGAAGAAGGTTCTGATGTGATAGGCGATCGCATTATAGCTGGTATTGCCCATACGCCTAAACTTACTCAAATTAAAATAAATATTCAGGATGAAGAGAATAAAACAAAATCTGTTAAGAAGATATTTAAAGGCATGGCTTTAGCTGATATTAGTGTTGACTTTATTAGCGTGCAACCAGAAACAGTCCTATATACAGTTCGAGATGAAATAGCAGATAAGGCTACAAATATTCTTAGCAACATGGGCTTCGAACCCGAAACCCTATCTAGTTGTGCCAAAGTGGCATTAGTTGGAGGTGGAATTGCCGACGTACCTGGAGTAATGGCCAACCTAGTGGAAGCGTTGGGCGAAAGCGGAGTAGAGATTCTTCAATCAGCTGACTCACACACCACAATCTGGGTTTTGGTAAGAAAAGAACATATGGTTACGGCAGTTCAGAGCTTGCATAAAAAGTTTCAACTAGGAAAGTAGCCTCCTTCAATCGAAAGCATTGTATTGAATTAAAATATAAATTAAGGAGGAAGTATTATGTTTGGAAGTATTCTCACCGCTATGACTACTCCGTTCAACGAGAAGCTAGAGGTTAATTACTTAGCGGCAGCTAATCTTGCTCAATATCTTGCTTCTAACGGAACAGATGGCATAGTTATTGCAGGAACTACCGGTGAAACACCTACCCTAACTATGGAAGAAAAATTTCTTCTTTGCCGAACGGTAAAAGAAGCTGTAGGAGATAGCTGTAAAGTAATAGCAGGTGTCGGGACCAACTGTACGAAGGATAGCGTACAGCTTGCCCGTAAGGTAGACGGATTAAATCTTGATGGCATCATGGCAGTAGTCCCTTATTATAATAAACCTTCGCAGGAAGGTCTTTACCAGCACTTTAAAAGTATAGCAGAAGCTACTGAGCTTCCTGTGATGCTTTATAATGTACCAGGGCGTACGTCTGCCAATATGCTTCCGCAAACTGTCTGCAGGCTCGCTGAAGTGCCTAACATAGGATGTATTAAGGAAGCTGCCGGTAATATGGATCAGGTCAGCGAATTAAGAAGTACGCTTCCTTCCTCATTCGTTATTTATGCTGGGGATGATTCCCTTACCTTACCTATGTTATCTCTAGGCGCAGGAGGAATCGTCAGCGTTTCTTCCCATATTGTAGGTAACAAGATTAAAAAGATGGTAGAAGCCTTTAAAGCAGGAAATCACGAACAAGCTTTGAAGTGGCATACGCTTCTGTTCCCAATCTTTAGAGGAATGTTTGTTGCGACAAACCCAGTGCCAGTCAAATACCTGCTTAACGAGATAGGTCTAAACGTAGGGGAATATCGTCTTCCTATAACTGGTCCCTCTACTGAGGAAAAGGCATTTTTACAAGATCTTCTTAAGAAGATTAAAGAATTACCAGAGGATGTATAAAACGACTGTTATAATGTAATACAGAAAAACTTCAGCATTTGCTGAAGTTTTTCTGTATTTTTAGAATAACCGCAACTATTGAGAAATAGGATAATACTGTACTTGCAGAGACAACCATTGGCGACTATAATATTAGTAATATTACTGTGCGGCTAAATTAATCAGGATAACTTTAGAGGTATAGAATCTTTCCCCGGATTTGTACTTCTTTATATAGTTTTGTCTATTCTAAAAATATTTTCATATACTTAGTAAGAAACGGAGGCGTACTACATTTGCCCAAAGAACACAAATTACAGATTATCCCCTTAGGAGGACTAGGGGAGATTGGGAAAAACATGACAGTAATTCGGTACGATAATCAAATACTCTTGATTGATGCCGGTTTAGCTTTTCCCGAAGATGATATGTTGGGGATTGATATCGTAATTCCTGATTACTCTTATGTAGTTGATAACAAAGATCTGCTATTAGGGATTTTGGTCACTCACGGCCATGAGGATCATATCGGAGCTCTCCCTTACCTTATGAAGGACATAGATGCACCTATTTTTAGCACCAAACTCACCTTAGGTTTGGTGAATACGAAACTAAAAGAAAATAACATCCAAAATGTACAGACCAATGCAGTGAAACCTGGGGATAGTATTAAACTAGGAATGTTTAAGGTGGATTTTATTAGAGTCAGCCATAGTATACCTGACTCGTTAGGTTTGGCAATTCATACTCCATTAGGGACAATCGTACATACTGGTGACTTTAAACTCGATCATACGCCAGTAACAAATGAAATTCTTGATATCTATAAGTTTGCTGATCTCGGAGACAAGGGTGTACTATGTCTGATGTCTGATAGTACCAACATAGAGAGACCAGGCTTCACCATGTCTGAAAGACGGGTAGGCCAGATGTTTGATGAAGTATTTAGAGATGCTAAGGGCAGAATCATACTTGCCAGCTTTGCCTCTAATGTTCATAGAGTACAACAGGTGCTTACAGCAGCGTTTAACAATGACAGAAAAGTAGCCATTGTTGGCAGAAGCATGCTAAATTATGCTACTATAGCAGCTGAATTGGATTATCTAGATATCCCAGAGGGGACTTTGATAGATATCGACGAAGCTTTAAAACTACCAGGAAATCAAGTTTGCATTATCACAACAGGAAGTCAGGGTGAACCGATGTCGGTTTTAACTCGTATGGCGATGAATGACCATAAGAAAATGGACATTCAACCAGGAGATACTGTTGTTATCTCAGCCAGTCCTATTCCTGTGAATGAAAAATCTGTTGCCAGAACTATCGATAATCTTTTTAAACTAGGTGCTACCGTTATATATGAGCCAGGCTCTGGTGTACATGTTTCAGGCCATGCCAGTCAGGAAGAACTTAAGCTTATGATCAATATGGTTAAGCCAAGATGTTTTATTCCCGTACACGGAGAGTATCGTATGCTTATAAAACACGGTCAATTAGCTGAGCAACTTGGAATTGTCAAGGAGAATATATTCGTTGCGGATAATGGTTCCGTTATTGAATTCAAAAAAAGCGGGGCCTGTATTGCAGGCAAAGTTACTTCGGGGAGAATTCTAGTGGATGGACTCGGAGTTGGTGATGTAGGCAATATCGTGTTAAGAGATAGAAAACAATTATCTCAGGATGGCATATTAATCGTTGTCATAGCTTTAAGTAAGAATTCTGGTGAAATTGTAGCCGGCCCAGATATTGTAACGCGAGGTTTTGTTTATGTAAGAGAGTCGGAAAAAATGCTCGATGAAGCCAAAGTAAAAATACAAGAAATAACTGAAAGATGTTTAAATAATGGTATTACGGAATGGGCACTATTAAAAAGTAATATCAGAGATGCATTAGGAAAGCATCTATATGATAAGACTAAGCGCAGGCCAATAATTTTACCAATTATCCAAGGAGTTAATAAAGATAATTATTTAAGTTATTAGGTCAAGCAAAGAACTGCCGAAAAGTCAAGTTATAAACTTTGCAATATTAGCATAATATTTCACTGTTTTTTCGCAAAATCAGTTGACAATCATTCCTGCTTTAGCTATACTATCAAATGTTCTCGTTCTTTTGGCCCATTGGTCAAGCGGTTAAGACACCGCCCTTTCACGGCGGTATCACGGGTTCGAATCCCGTATGGGTCACCAAACTTTGGGCGATTAGCTCAGCTGGGAGAGCGCCTGCCTTACAAGCAGGATGTCGGCAGTTCGATCCTGTCATCGCCCACCATTATCGATATTCGAAGTTCGTGATTCGAGGTTCGAAAAGGGCAGAGGTAATAGTTTGCTCATTGGAACTAAATCACGAAGTTGAGAATAGAGCACGGCCCCGTGGTGTAGTGGTTAACATGCCTGCCTGTCACGCAGGAGATCGTCGGTTCAAATCCGATCGGGGTCGCCACTTTTATATTAACTTACCAGTAAGAATACTGAACTTCGAACATCGAACACAGTATTTCTGATGTGATGGGGTGTCGCCAAGCGGTAAGGCACCAGACTTTGACTCTGGCATGCGTTGGTTCGAATCCAGCCACCCCAGCCAACTTTACTAGGGCCATTAGCTCAGCTGGTAGAGCACCTGACTTTTAATCAGGGTGTCCCGCGTTCGAGTCGCGGATGGCTCACCAAACCCATGCGGGTGTAACTCAGTGGTAGAGTGTCACCTTGCCAAGGTGAAAGTCGAGAGTTCGAATCTCTTCACCCGCTCCATAACAATATGCGCTCGTAGCTCAGCTGGATAGAGCGTCTGACTACGAATCAGAAGGCCAGGGGTTCGAATCCCTTCGAGCGTACCATTTATCATTTGTATGAAATGTCCTTGCCGTTATAGCTCAGTAGGTAGAGCGTATCCTTGGTAAGGATAAGGTCACCGGTTCAATCCCGGTTAACGGCTCCATAATGCGGGAGTGGCGGAACTGGCAGACGCGCACGTTTGAGGGGCGTGTGGTTAACACCGTGCGGGTTCAAGTCCCGCCTTCCGCACCATATTTCAACTAATAATACGGAGAAGTACTCAAGTGGCTGAAGAGGACGGTTTGCTAAACCGTTAGAGTGGGTAACTGCTGCGAGGGTTCAAATCCCTCCTTCTCCGCCACATCATTCCTCGATAGCTCAATGGTGGAGCAACCGGCTGTTAACCGGTAGGTTGCTGGTTCGAGTCCAGCTCGGGGAGCCATGGCAGGGTAGCCAAGCGGTTAAGGCAAGCGGCTCATACCCGCTCATGCGAGGGTTCGATTCCCCCCCCTGCTACCAAACATGCGGGTGTAACTCAATGGTAGAGTGCCAGCCTTCCAAGCTGGTTACGTGGGTTCGATTCCCATCACCCGCTCCATTTAATTAATAACTTTAGGTGATATTCTAATATTTTCCCAACAGTAGTATTTAGTATCACGATACCAGCTTTTTTAACGCATTTTGTCTTTGAAATTTTGGAACGAAGTGTGTTGACAGCCTGAAAATAGCGTGATATTATAATAAAGCGTCTCAGGGAGGTAACAACTTGAGAGGCAAGAACAAATAAACAAAGGGTCCTTGGTCATTGAAAACTGAACAACAAGAATAAGAATTAAGCTAGACTCGTCAAATAATAATGAGTTAAAAACGAGCAGATCAATGCTCCGAAATATTTTTTTGGAGAGTTTGATCCTGGCTCAGGACGAACGCTGGCGGCGTG
>JAGXFZ010000006.1 GCA_024637055.1 Gracilibacter sp.
AGATGTGTATAAGAGACAGGACTAAGGCAATTGACCTTTTCGATATATCAAAAGGCCAGGAAAACATGGAACAAGCAATAACTCGTCTTCAGGGGAAGCTTTACTGTTTGTCAATTGACACTGACTTACTATTCCCGCCTTATCAGGTTCAGGAAATGACTGAACTTAGAAAGAAATCGGGGAATTCTGCTGCCTACTATGAGCTAAAATCTATCCATGGACATGATGCTTTTTTAATTGAGACGGCGGAGATGGAGGCTATATTTAGGCAATGGCTTAGCGAGTAACATGTTAAGGTGAGAGCTGCATAGCAGCAAGCGCTTTTCGGCAATAGGTAGGTTAATGCAAGTGAGAGCTACGCCGTAGCATACACTTTATCGGCAATAGCTAGGTTAATGCAGTGAGAGCTACACCGTAGCATACACTTTTCGGCAATAGCGACCTCCTGTCGCTAACTGGCCGCGCTCCGCATCCGTGCTCCGCTTGTCGTGTATGCTACGGTATAGCTTAGATAGCATTTACGGGTTGTGGGCTGGCTGTGCTCCGCTTGCCGTGCATGCTGCGGTGTAGCTTAGATTAAATTGTAGCGCTAAGTTCGCTAAGCAAGGCGCAAGTATTAAACTGAAAAATCTGGCCGAATGAGAGTTATAGCGCTAAGGCCATATATAGATATCTCTAAAGAAAAAATAGGACTTATTTCCTATTTTTTTATTTTTTATGGATATAAAGAAGGAGTTATTAAACTAATGGAGAATACAGTGGAGAGAAGTGGGGCAAAGTGGTAGGTAAGTAAGCCCGTGTGGGGTGAAAGATATGTTTGTGGGGGAATTTCTTCATACAATCGATATTAAGGGCCGTTTAATTATACCGGCAAAGCTTAGGGAAACCCTAGGAGATAAATTTATCATTACCAAGGGTTTGGATAACTGTTTATTTCTTTATGGTTTAAATGAATGGCAGATATTCGAAGAGAAACTTAAGAAGTTACCTGTTTCTCAACCAAACGCCAGAGCTTTTGTTCGTTTCTTTTTCTCCGGAGCTACTGAATGCGAATTTGATAAACAAGGAAGAATCCTTTTACCTGCCAACTTGAGAGAATATGCAACTTTGGAAAAAGATGTGGTAGTAGTAGGTGTAATGAATAGGATTGAAATCTGGGATAATGCTAAGTGGAAGGAATATAGCAGTCAGGCTGAAAAGAATTATGAATTGGCTGCAGAATCCCTAGTTGATTTAGGTATTTAAAGGGATAACGGAAGGAATGGATACTTTGAAGTCTGAGCATACAAGCGTTCTGCTAGAAGAAACCGTGGATATGGTTTTTACTGTTCCTGATGGAATATATGTAGACTGCACCTTAGGTAGAGGGGGACACTCCGCTCTTCTCCTGCAAAAGTTAGATTCCTTAGGACAGCTTGTCTGTTTCGACCAGGATAAACAAGCAGTGGACTTTGCACAAAAAAAATTCTTAGGAGAACAAAGAGTAACCATAATCCATAGGAATTTTACAGAGCTTGAAAATACTCTAGAAGAAAGAAACCTTTTACCAGTAGCTGGTATTATGTTTGATTTAGGGGTTTCTTCTCCCCAGCTAGATGAGGCAGAACGTGGTTTTAGTTATATGAAGGATGCACCTCTGGATATGAGGATGGATAGGAACTCTAACTTGACCGCTCAATATATTGTTAATAATTGGTCAGTTGAAGATATTACGAAGATTATCCGTCAATACGGTGAAGAAAATTGGGCAGTTAGGATAGCTAAGTTCATTGAACAAAGCCGACTTGAGAAAATGATTGAGACAACGGGACAATTAGTGGAAATTATTAAGAAAGCTGTTCCGGCAGCTGCTCGCAGGGAAGGTCCACATCCTGCTAAAAGGACATTCCAAGCTTTAAGAATAGCAGTTAACAGAGAATTAGAAACTCTGGAAGCTGCTTTGGACCAAGCATTTAATTGTCTTGATAGTGGTGGCAGGCTAGCTGTGATTACTTTTCATTCACTTGAAGATAGGATTGTGAAAAATAAGTTTCAATCTTGGACAGGGAAGTGCACTTGTCCACCTGGGTTTCCAGTTTGTAGATGCGGCGCTAAACCTTTAGTAAAAATAGTAACCAAAAAACCTCAAACACCTTCTGGCCGAGAAGAAGAAGAAAACCCGAGATCTCGAAGCGCCAAACTACGTGTTGCTGAGAAGCTACAGGTCTAAACGAAAGGGGAGTAGAATAACATGTTAATGGCAGAAAGAAAAATTCAATACGACGAACCTTTTGTCTATCAGGATAACGCACATAGAGACCCAAGATCCAGCAAAGGTAGGCCTATAGCTAAGAAGATAGTTTCCCAAGCTAATCAAAAAGGAATTCGAAGCTTTGTGATAATGTTAATAATTATAGGAATGTTTGGTGTTATTGGAGCAAAGACAGTTCATATAACAGTGGTCAAAGGAGCTGAAATACGTGCCCTTGAGAAGGAACTAACAGCCTTAAATATGGAAAACGGCTTGCTCCAGGTGGAAGTTGATAAACTTGGCTCAGTTGGCAGGATTGAGCAGGCCGCTTTAGCTATGGGGATGGAAAAACCTGAAGGAACAATTTATATGGCCAGTAATATAGTTCAACCAAAAAAAGAGCTTGGGGTGGAAAATAAACAGATGACTGCAATGGCACCGGGCGAAGAAAGAGCCACTTCCGTATTAGATAATGTCTTTAGGATATTTACAAGTTTTTTTGCCTCTACGCAAAGGTAGCAGTATCTGAATAGTAAAAATCTACCCCTGAAGGGGTGGATTTTTTTATGGTACAACATCTAAAAATGCGTAAAAGAATAGTTTTTATTTTTAGTTTATGCTTTGTTTTTCTGTTAGTATTAATAATCAGGCTAGGTTTCGTTCAATTAAAAGATGGTCCTTTTTTGAAAAATCTAGCCGATGAAGAACATTATCGCGGAGTACCTGTTGCTGCCAAAAGAGGAAATATTGTGGACTGTAACGGTAATATTCTGGCGATGAGCGTAAGTGTGGATACAGTTTACGCCATTCCAGCAGAGGTAAGGAAATCAGAAAGAGAAGATGAAATAGCAACTTTGCTGGCAGAAACGTTAGACATGGATAAACAGGAAGTGAAAGATAGAATAACGAAAAGATCTTCTTTGGAGTATGTCAAGAAAAAGATACCGGCAGAAACTGCAAGTATTATTAAATCCATGAATCTGCCTGGGATTGGAATAGTAGAAGATAGTACTCGATTCTACCCTAACGATACTTTAGCAGCACACATTTTAGGATTTACTGGAATAGATAGTCAGGGGCTTGAGGGAGTAGAACATTCTAGGGACAAAGAACTTACAGGAATTCCAGGGAGCATCCTCACAGAGTATGGCGCGAATGGGATTAAAATTCCTGAAGGGGAACATGAATTTATCCAACCGATTCAAGGTAACACGGTTCAACTTACCATAGACAAGAATATTCAGGCTTTTGCGGAAAGAGAACTCGCGAAGATCATGTCAGGAAACGGCATGAACATGGAGGGGAGAATACCAAAGAATGCCTCCATCCTGGTAATGGAACCTTCTACAGGCAGAATGTTAGCAATTGCTACCGCTCCAACGTTTAATCCTAATAACTATCAGGCATCGGACCCAAGTGCACGTAGAAATATCGCTATCCAAAACGGTTATGAACCAGGATCCACTTTCAAGATAATCACGCTTGCTGCGGCCCTTGAGGAAAAGGTTGTCAAGACAGATGAAGTCTTTGTAGATAGAGGATATGTTAATATATTAGGGAAGAATATCCATTGTTGGAAAGATGGTGGGCATGGCAGACAGACTATGATTGAAGGGGTAGAAAACTCTTGTAACCCTATTTTTATCGAAATGGGACAACGGTTGGGAATGGATAAGTTCTATAAGTACTTGACGGGTTTCGGTTTTGGCAAGAAAACAGGAATCGAGATGTCTGGTGAAGCTAAAGGAATTCTAGCGAGTAAGAAAAAGGCTACAGCATTAGACTTGGCTACCATGTCTATCGGGCAAACAAATAATGTTACCCCTATTCAACTCTTAACAGCTGTATCTGCTGTTGCAAATGGCGGGACTTTACTTGAACCTCAAATCGTACAGGAAATAACATCCCCTACTGGGGAGGTAATTGTCCCTTTTAAAAAAGAAATTGTTCATAGGGTTATAAGTGAAGATACAGCCAAATTGACCAGAGATATTTTGGAATCTGTAGTAACCAATGGGACAGGTAGAAGAACATTCTTACCTGGTTACCGAGTAGCAGGCAAAACGGGAACAGCCCAAAAGGTTGGTCAAGGTGGCTATATCCAAGGAGACTATGTAGCATCTTTCATAGGGTTTGCTCCAGCAGATAATCCACGGCTAGTAGTTCTGGCTGTAATGGATGGAGTTCCTTTCTATGGAGGAGTTGTTGCTGCCCCTGTCGTTCAAGCGGTAATGTTGGATTCTTTGAAATACTTAGGAATCAAACCTGATGCTAATGCTCCGCTTGCTCCAGGCAAACCTCTTTATGGTGTGGAATTCCCTGCGGTTCGTAAGGAGGCAATTGTTCCGTCAGTACTTGGCTATCCTAAAGCCGACGCTGAGGAAATCTTAAAAAAAGATGGGTTCAAGGCGATGATAGAAGGTACTGGAAGTACAGTGATTGACCAAATACCTTATGGGGATGCAAAAGTAGAGGCTGGTTCAACTGTCCGTCTTTACCTTGGGAATGAGCTTGGAGAAAAAACTATGGCTCCTTGGCGAGAAGTTTTGGATCCTGATATTGAAGCTATTGAACAATTCGGCCCCAGGATTCCCATTAGTATGAATCAAAACCTCCTCGAGTAAAAGTGAAAATATTGAGGGCTATGATCCTTTTTAGTTGTTTATAATAGATATAACGGAAAAAATTTCGATAATCAGTTTTTATTATAATAAATTAATTTTATAATGTAAGCGGAAAATTAAAAGTAATAGCGAATACATCACAGTAGACCATGAGTTAAGATGCAAATACGATTAGGAAAGGGTGACAGAATTGTTGTCAACCAAGAAGACTCTAGCAGAATTGATGAGTGTTATTAACGATGCAGAGGTACTCGGAGATTCTAACGTAACAATAACAGGCATTACCTTAGACTCTAGAAAAGTAGCTCCTGGGGATATCTATGTATGTATTCCCGGATTTTCTATGGACGGTCATGATTTTGCTGAGTCAGCTATCAAGTCGGGAGCAAAGGCTTTAGTTGTACAACGCTATTTACCATTTGACATCCCTCAACTTAAAGTTAAAGATACTCGCCTGATTGTAGGTTATCTAGCTGCGCAATTATACGATAATCCATCTAGACAGTTAAGTTTAGTTGGCGTAACAGGCACAAATGGTAAAACTACAGTTACTCATCTCGTCGAAGAGATTGCGCGTCATGGGAAAAAGAGAACAGGAATTATTGGCACTTTGGGAGCAAAGATTGGAGACAAGGAACTTCCAGGACAACATACCACTCCAGAGTCAACAGATATTCAGAAGCTTCTCCATGAGATGGTTTTAGGAGATGTGGAGATGGCAGTAATGGAAGTCTCATCGCATGCTCTTGATCTTGGAAGAGTAAATGGTTGCGAGTTTAAGGCAGCGATCTTTACCAATCTTTCTCAAGACCACTTAGATTACCATAAAGATATGGAAGAATACCTTAAGGCTAAAGGACTCCTTTTTTCCGGCATGGATAAAGAGGATAAAGAGAAATTTGCAGCAATTAATGCTGATGATTCCGCATCTGAATTTCTGAAAAGAATTGCTTCTTGTGCAGTAGTTACTTATGCGATCGATTCGGAAGCTGATTTCAAGGCGGAAAATATCCAGCTTTTAGATCAAGGAGTAGAATTCGAGGTAAGATATAAAGGGATAGTAGCTAAAGTTTTTTATAGGACACCCGGTAAGTTTAGCGTTTATAATGCCCTGGCGGCTTTTACTTGGGGTATTATGAGCGGTTATTCTCAAGACGTAGTCCTTGGCGCTCTGAAGTCCATCAAAGGGGTTCCAGGAAGATTTGAGAGTGTTCGTGGAGGTCAACCATTCTTGGTTATTGTTGATTATGCCCATACTCCGGATGGATTGGAAAATGTTCTCAGTACTGCACGAGAGTTCACTTCTGGTAAACTATATACAGTATTCGGATGTGGTGGCGACAGGGATAAGAAAAAACGTCCACTAATGGCTGAAGCAGCCAGCCGGTGGAGTGATTACCTGGTAGTAACTTCGGACAATCCACGTTCAGAAGAGCCACACAGTATTATTGAGGATATCTTACCTGGGATTAAAGGAGTAGAGTATACTGTGATTGAGGACCGGAGAAGTGCTATCGTTCATGCTTGTGCGACGGTAACCTCAGGTGACACCATCGTGATTGCTGGTAAGGGACATGAGGATTATCAGATAATTGGCAAGAACACAATTCATTTCGATGATCGCGAAGAAGTCAGAGAGGCTTTAAGGGGAATCGGGTATGTGGAAAAGTAAAACTATTGCAAAAATGCTCGGAGCAGAAGTTCGTGGATCTGATTCAGCTGTTTTTGATGGATGCACTTTAGACAGCCGTCAAGTAGTTGAAGGCAATTTATTTGTTGCGATTCAAGGGGAAAAGGTTGATGGACATAGTTTTATTGCCCAAGCTTTTAAAGCCGGGGTGACTATTGTCATTGGTGAAGAAGCGAGCCTTAAGGATTTTAATCTTTCTACAATTCCTCAAGGAAAAGCTTTAATAGTTGTGCAAAGTTCTATAATTGCGTTACAGAAACTTGCAAAAGCCTGGTGCTCAGAACTGAACCCTATTGTTATCGGTATTACAGGTAGTAGTGGTAAGACTACTACTAAAGATATGGTAGCTACCGTCCTTAGTCAAAAATATAAGGTTCATTGGAATAAAGAGAACTTCAATAATGAAATTGGCTTACCGCTCACTATTTTGAACGCACCAAAACAAACCGAACTTATGGTGTTAGAAATGGGGATGCGCGGTCTAGGGCAGATAAGAGAACTATGTGATATTTGTAAGCCTTCTCTCGGATTGATAACCAATATTGGCACAACACATATGGAGTTATTGGGTTCCCACGAGAATATAGCTCAAGCCAAATGGGAGCTGATAGATAGCCTCGGAGAGAGTGGTACTGCAGTTCTCAATGCCGAAGATTTCTTTAGTGTCAAACTCGCGAAGTTAAGCTCGCTGCAGAAAATATTCTACGGAACAAAAGGTAAATATATTAATCCTGATGGCAGGGGAAGTAGTTTACAAGTTTCTGGTAAGCTAGGAACAACATTTGAAGTCAGCTTTCAAGGTAGCAAGGAGACAGTTGGCCTTCCTTTGCCAGGTGAACATAATGTCCTAGATGCTTTAGCTGCTTTGTCCGTGGGGTTGCATTATGATATACCTCTAAATCTCGGAGCACAAGCTTTAGAAGGATTAAAACTATCTAAAATGAGACTGGACATATATGAAGGCGTATTAGAAAGTATTATTATTGATGATGCTTACAATGCTAATCCTGATTCCATGAAAGCTTCCTTAAATGTCTTAGCTCAGCGAAGTGGAGTAAAAAGTGTTGCTGTGTTAGGGGAAATGTATGAATTAGGAGAAGCATCTATTTCTGGTCATAAAGAAGTAGGAGAGGTAGTTGCATCCCTTGGTATAAAAACCCTAGTTACAGTTGGCAAGATGGCTGAAGGAATTGCTCAAGGAGCCCGGGAAGCGGGATTATCTGAAGATAGGATTCATACTTGTTCTGATTGTGAACAGGCATTTACTGAAGTAAATAGAATAATCCAAAGAATAGGTTCAGGGACATGGGTGCTTATCAAAGGATCTAGAGGAATGAAAATGGAGAATATCACGCAAAGGCTTGTTGCCCAAAAGTTTGAAAAGGATAAATCCTGTAAAGAATAGAGTACATAATATATTTTGAAGAGTAACCAGGAATTACCTGTGAAGAAAGGAATAATCAGGAAGTGGTGGAGAATATTTTTGCGGCTGCAGGGATAGCCATGCTAGTAAGTTTATTAATAGGACCTTTTCTTATCCCAGTGTTAAGAGTATTAAAGTTTGGACAAAGCATAAGAGATGATGGCCCCCAAAGTCATTTGTCCAAAGCTGGAACACCAACTATTGGAGGACTTATTTTCCTCGGTGGTTTAACCGTTGCAGTTCTTATCATGGCTGAAAAGCCGTATTCTGCTGGAATGCTAACCCTTCTTGGCACCACTCTTGGATTCGGATTGGTTGGTTTCCTGGATGATTTCCTTAAAGTAGTAAGGAAAAGAAACTTAGGACTTAGCGCCCGGCAGAAACTCGCTGCCCAATTCTTACTGGCTTTTATACTTGCTGGAATTTCTGCAGTATTTCTTGGAAGAGGTACAATTGTCGGCATTCCATTTACTGGCTGGGAAATCAACTTTGGGTTATTATACTACCCATTTGTAGCTATATTGGTAATTGCCGCAACGAATGCAGTAAATCTGACAGATGGTTTGGATGGTTTAGCCGCAGGAACTACAGTCTTTGCGGGTATTGGATATATATTTATCGCAGTCATAGCTGTCAATACAGGTTTCCTGGAAGGTATAGCGATCAACGCTAGCGACCTAGCTATTTTTGCAGCTGCTCTTACTGGAGGCTGTCTCGGATTTTTACGTTTCAACCTCCATCCAGCTAGAGTTTTCATGGGAGATTGTGGTTCGCTTGCCTTAGGAGGAGCTTTGGCCGGCCTTGCTGTGCTCAGCAAAAGCGAACTCGTTCTGATTATTCTTGGAGGAGTATACGTTATGGAAACTCTTTCAGTTATAATCCAAGTAATTTCTTTTCAGACCAGAGGCAAAAGAATATTCCGTATGAGTCCGTTGCATCATCATTTTGAATTAGTTGGATGGTCTGAAAGAAAAGTGGTGACAGTATTCTGGTCAGCCGCAGCCATAGCATCATTTCTAGGAGTAATCTCTTATGCTTTGATGGTGAGCTAGCACTTACTAAGGTGAAAGCTGCACCGCAGCAAGCACTTTTCGGCAATTGCGTAGGCTAATACAAGTGAGAGCTACACCGTAGCATACACTTTCCGGCAATTGCGACAGGAAGTCGCAATTGCCGAAGAGTGCATATTGCAGCGTAGCTACCCTGCTTGCAAGAACTGTAGTGCAGCTACCCTACTTGCATGAAGGCGCATGCTACGATGTAGCTCTCGCCTTAACATGGAGTGGTGAGCGGGTAATACACAAATCTGGAGGAAGAATATGAACTTAGAAGGAAAAAGGGTACTTGTTGTTGGCGGTGGGTTAAGTGGACGTGCTGCAGCCAGCAAGTTATTGAATATGAATGCTGATGTATTTCTGACTGATATGCAACCTAAGGCTAAGCTTGTAGGAATAGAAGAGTTGGGCCTTAATGGTTCTCGGCTTATATTGGAAAAGGAGCCTGACTTTGCAGAAATTAAGCCTGAACTGCTTGTTCTTTCGCCAGGGGTATCGCCTAATATTCCCTTTATAGTGGAGGCAGGACGATTAGGTATTCCACTTTGGAGTGAAGTTGAGCTAGCCCGAAGAGATTCACCAGCTTTAGTTATAGGTATTACGGGTAGTAATGGTAAAACAACCACTACTACGTTAATCGGAGAACTGGCAAAAGGGACAGCTAGAGATACTGTTGTAGCAGGGAATATCGGAGTGGCTCTTAGCGGTTTAGTTGATCATTTGGATAATCAAGGGATAGTTGTAGCGGAGTTATCTAGTTTTCAATTGGAATTGATAGATAAATTTAGGGTGAATATCGCTGTTATGCTCAATATTACCCCTGATCACCTTGATCGCCATGGTACGATGGAGAATTATACGGCAGCTAAAGCTCGGATTCTAGAGAATCAAACGGAAGCAGACCTCGCAGTTCTGAACTGGGATGATCCGTTGGTAAGGGGATTTGCACCGGAAACTAATGCTAGGATTATTTATTTTAGTCTTACAAACGAGTTAAGTACAGGTATTTGTTTGGAAGAAGATACAATTGTATTTAAAACACCAGCTTTAACTACTGACATCATCCATAGGAAAGATCTCCTACTTAAAGGAGATCATAACTTGCAAAATGTTATGGCAGCAACAGCAGTAGCTCTTGAATTAGGCATGCAAGTTGATGATATAGTAAGTATTCTTCGTGATTTTACTCCTGTCAAACATAGACAAGAGATTGTGGGCAAGTTTGACGGTATTCTTTTCATTAACGATTCCAAAGGCACGAATCCTGATTCGTCCATAAAAGCTCTGCAATCATATGAAGAACCTATTGTCCTTATCGCTGGAGGTAAGAATAAAGGTCTGGATATGACAGAGTTTATGATGGAAGCTAGAAGAAAAGTAAAAAGCTTAATTTTGGTTGGTGAAGCCGCCCAAGAATTAGAGGAGAAAGCGATAGAGGTAGGCATTAGAAGAATACTTAGAACCGAAACTCTAGAAGATAGTGTGCAAAAAGCTATCGAAGAAGCCCAGTCAGGTGATGTTGTTCTTTTGTCGCCAGCTTGTACAAGTTGGGATATGTTTAAAAGTTATGAGATAAGAGGGGAATTGTTTAGCCAGTTAGTGCGTAATCATTATAGCGAACCCTAATGTTTTTTTAAGGGGGAGGCTATATGATTCAAAAATACCGTCAAGTAGATGGTGTGTTGCTAGGAGCTATTTTTGCCCTTTTGTTAATTGGACTCTTAATGACATACAGTTCTAGTGCTGTTAAAGGTTACTTATATTTTGATGACCCATACCATTACTTGAAAATGGAATTAGTCTGGGTCACTCTTGGGTTGGTAGCTATGACGGTAGCACTATTTCTGGATTTGCGTAAACTATATAACTGGGCAAAGCCAATTCTGTACATTGCCATAATCCTATTGATAGTTGTCAAAGTTCCTGGGTTAGGTAGAACCGTAAATGGAGCTACGCGTTGGATTGGCTTAGGACCGCTATCCATTCAACCCTCAGAAGTAATTAAACTGGCAATGGTACTTATCATGGCGAGGGTGCTGGCAACCAACCCTCGTAATATCCAATCTTTTCGTAAGGGACTATTACCTTGTTTAGCATTATTGGGCATTATTTGTGGTCTTATTATGCTACAGCCTGACTTAGGTACGACTCTAGTGATTGCTGGAACGACATTCTTTATGCTTATCGCAGCCGGAGCTAGAATGTGGCATATGGTGGCTCTCGGAACAGCGGGGTTGGCAATGGTCGTTGGAGCTATCGTAGCTGCTCCGTATAGAATGAGACGAATATTTGCTTTTCTCGATCCTTGGGCTGATCCTTCAGGCAAAGGTTATCAGACCATCCAATCTCTATTAGCCTTAGGGCCAGGTGGTCTGTTCGGTTTAGGATTTGGACAGAGCAGACAGAAATTCCTTTATTTGCCTGAAAACCATACGGATTTCATTTTCGCTATGATAGGTGAGGAATTTGGATTTGTTGGAGCGACGTTGGTGGTTTTACTTTTCTTCTTAGTTATCTGGAGGGGATTTAGACTTGCGATTAATGTGCCCGATAATTTCTTGGGACTATTCGCAGTAGGGCTAACCTCATTGATAGGAATCCAGGCGATGGTTAATATGGGTGTAGTAACTGGAGTTCTTCCCGTTACAGGCATCACTCTTCCTTTCCTAAGCTATGGCGGAACATCACTGGTTTTTACCATGATTGGAGTAGGACTATTACTTAATATATCTACAAGGGGTAAGACAGAGGAGGTCATCTAATTGCGTGTCATTGTTACCGGGGGTGGTACCGGTGGACATATTTATCCTGCTATGGCTATTGCCAAAAGGCTTAAGGAAAGACTAAATGATATTGATATCCTCTATGTTGGAACAAGGGACGGAATGGAGTCACGGTTGGTCCCTGAAAATGGGATTGAATTCAGAGGGATTTCCGGAAAAGGTTTATCAAAAAAAATTGGACTGGAAACGGTCAAAACCGTGGGTCTTAATTTACGCGCCCTTTGGGAAACAAAAAAAGTCTTAAAAGAATTTAAACCAGATCTTGTTCTAGGGACAGGGGGATATGTTTCAGGGCCTGTAGTACTTACTGCTACAGTTTTTGGCATTCCGACTTTACTTCATGAGCAAAATGTCTTTCCTGGTAAAACCAATAGAATCCTAGCTCGTAGAGTAAAAAAAGTAATGTTATCCTTTACTGAAAGCGAAGCATATTTTAAATCAGATAAAACTGAAGTAGTAGGTCTACCTGTCAGAGAAGAAATTGGGAAGATTGATAGAAAAGTAGCAGCTACCGAGTTTAATCTTGACCCACAGAAAAAGACTCTTTTAGTTACAGGTGGTAGTCGTGGTGCCTTAAGTATTAACAAAGCTATGAAACAAATCATGCAACAGCTAGAACAGTATCCGGAGATTCAACTTTTATGGGCAACAGGTTCAGCTACTTATCGAACTATCGTTGATGAACTAGATGTTAGCGGAATAAAGTGGCAAAGAAATAATTGGCAGGTGAAGGAGTATATCAATAATATGCCTCAGGCACTTGCTTGTTCAGATCTTTGTATTTGCCGAGCAGGAGCTGTTACTTTAGCTGAGCTTTCTGCAGCAGGATTGGCCAGTATTCTCATACCCTATCCCTATGCTTCAGATAATCACCAGGAATACAATGCCCGTGCCTTAGAAGATAAAGGAGCCGCTAAGGTGATATTAGATAAGGATCTTAATGGTCAGATTCTATGGGAAGAGATAACTAAGGTGTTGTTTAATCCGTTTGTCCTAGAGGAAATGAGTGCCAAAACTAAGGACGTTTTTGAGCCAGGGACACTTGATCGTATAGTTAATATTTGTTTGCAAACTGCTTGGAAATAAGTTGAAACTCTCAAATCCACCCTTCTGCACACTGCAAGCAATACCTGCATAACATATGCAGTAGAGGAAGGGGGTAGAGAATAATACATATATCATATAAAGTAACATGATGGAGGAACATAGTGAACTTACCGCAAGTAAAGGGTAGACTTGAAAAAGACTACTTTCTAAACAAGCTGAATACGTGGAGAATTGGCGGACAGGCAGAAAATGTATTCTGGCCCGAAGACATCAATGATTTGCAGATTATGCTGAATTGGTGTAAGAAAAACTCCATACCAATCGTTCTTTTAGGACGGGGATCCAATGTTCTCCTCCCGGACAGAGGGCTAGAGGGTATGGTAATCGTAACTACCAAAATGGATAGCATTTTCTGGAATGGAGACAGCGTTCAAGTGGGAGCGGGCTATTCACTTATTAGGCTTGCTACTGAGGCCGGTTTTAAGGGGTTTCAAGGTTTGGAATTTGCTTGTGGCATACCTGGTACTATAGGGGCTGCCATAGTTATCAATGCCGGAGCACATGGTGGTGAGATTGGAAGTCTAGTTGAGGATGTCAGGGTTCTGACGCCGGAAGGAAAAATAGTAGTGCTTAATGGTGAGGATATAGAGTTTTCTTATAGGCATAGTTCCCTCGCGCAGATAAGGTGCTGGGTTTTGGAAAGTACGATTAGACTTAAGCCTGGAGGCAATAGCTCAGACATTAAAGAAGTGATGAAAACACTGCAACATAAAAGAAGACAAACTCAACCGCTGGAATATCCCAATGCTGGGAGTATATTTCGCAATCCTCCAGGGTATTCTGCTGGACAACTGATAGAGCAGGCAGGTTGGAAAGGGTATAGGGTAGGAGAGGCCGAGGTATCGGAGAAACATGCCAATTTTATTGTTAATAAAGGTAATGCTAAGGCTGATGATGTCCTGGAGCTTATCAGGATCATCCAACAGGATATTAAAAATAAATATGGATTAGTATTGGAAAAGGAAATAAAAATAATTAATAGCTAGATAAAAGGGGGAGAAGGCATGACGATGGATCGTTATGTCATCACAGGTAAACAAAGATTAGAGGGACATATTAAAACAAGCGGAGCTAAGAACGCATCCCTTCCTCTGATGGCAGCAGCAATATTAGCCGAAGGTAAAACTGTAATTCAGGGAATTCCTAACCTCAGTGATATTATTAATATGGGTGAGGTCCTGAAAAACCTAGGATGTAAGGTGGAGTTTAAAGATTCTGAAATGAGTATAGATACGAACTCTCTTACTGAATGGACAGTAGATGAAGAGCTAATGAGAAAAATGAGGGCTTCAAACCTCATTTTAGGACCAATGTTAGCTAGAGAAGGAAAAGTAAAGATATCTAGACCTGGAGGGTGTGCTATAGGGACTCGTCCTATGGACCAGCATATCAAAGGGCTTAAAGAACTGGGGGTCAAAATTGAAGAAAGACATGGATATATCGAAGCCCGAGCCGATAAGCTAACCGGTGGGGAAATATATTTGGATATTCCGAGTGTTGGTGCTACCGAGAATATTATGATGGCTGCCGTTATGGCTGAAGGTATCACGGTTATCCGCAACGCTGCTAGAGAACCTGAAATAGTGGATTTACAAAACCTACTTAATAAAATGGGAGCTAAGGTTAGGGGAGCAGGGACACATGTTATAAGAATTGCTGGTGTCAAAAAGCTAAAAAGTGTCGAACACACTGTAATCCCTGATAGGGTAGAAGCGGGTACTCATATGATTGCGGCCGTTATGACAGGTGGAGATATTGTTGTGGATAATGTAATTCCGGAACATGTTAGTCCAATCATAGCTAAACTACGTCAAGCTGGAGCAGAAATAACGTCTAATGGTGATAGTGTCAGGGTACGTCATAGTGGGAAAATTAATGCCATGGAAGTAAAAACATTGGCTTACCCAGGGTTTCCGACAGACATGCAGCCTCAATTTTTAGCTCTACTCACAGTTGCGGAAGGAACGAGTATCGTAACGGAGACAATTTTTGAGAATAGGTTTCAACATGTTGCGGAGTTAAGAAGAATGGGTGCCAAAATAATTATTGAGGGGCGAACAGCAATTATTTGTGGCGTACCAACTTTGGAGGGGGCCTTCGTAGAAGCTACCGACCTTAGAGCAGGAGCTGCCCTTTTCTTAGCGGCTTTAGCCGCAGAAGAAGGGACAGTGCTGGAAAGAGTTAATTATATAGATAGAGGATATGAGAACATGGTGGACAAATACCGTGCAGTAGGAGCTAAGTTACAAAGGGTAGTTAGAAGTTCGTGAAAAAAATATTTGCATGCACAATATTAGATATAGTAAAATGAAGAGATTATATAATTAATCAAAATAATAAGGTAGGAGAGAAGAACAATTGTCCCAAACTAAATCTAATGCTTCTTTTCTTTATATAGCGGCGTTGATTTGCCTCCTGGCAGTAGGCCTTTTTATGTTTACGAAATCAGACTTTTTTATGGTGCAAGAGGTTCGTATCCAGGGGTTGGATAATGTTGCTGAAGAGGAAATAGTAAAATTGTTAGGAACAGTAAGAGGACAAAATATTTTCCTTACTGATACCAAATCTCTTGCAGAGAGGGTAAAGCTTCATCCACTTGTAGACGTTACTATAGTTAAAAAGGAATTACCGGTAACCCTAGTGATAGATATTCAAGAGCGAGTTCCAGTTGCTTTAATACTGAATGAAGATGGTGTCGTGGAAGTTGATAATCAAGGGACTATTCTGCGTTTTCATGAAACATGGCCTAAAACAAGCAGCCCGGTGGTGACTGGAGTTGTGGTTCCAGACACCATCGGACCAGGACAAAAGCTTGTTAATGCGCAATTGGAAAAAGTTCTTTTATTATTGGGACAAGCTCCTCAGAGTATAATCCCTCTAATTGGAGAAGTTAGTATCAACAAAGAAGAACAAGTTTTCTTGTTCCTTACTACTGGCATGGAAGTAAGGCTCGGATACAGCGAGGAATATGCAGGAAAATTAAACTTACTTAACGAATTGATACATAATGAAGAATATATGTCTATCGAGAAATCTATTAAATACATCGATCTGACAGCAGGAAAGCCCGTCTTAGGACGATAGTGGAGGAAATAAAATGTGGTTGTTACCTATTTTTGGTTTAATACTCGGAGTGGCTATAGGTTTTTTAAGTCCATTTACTATCCCGGTAGAATATGCTAAGTATTTTTCTGTTGGGATTTTAGTTGCTTTCGATTCGGTAATGGGGGGAATTAGAGCCTATCAGGAAGACTATTTTGATAATACCGTTTTCTTAAGTGGTTTCTTTGTTAATATCCTCATGGCTGGATTTTTAGCGTTTATTGGAGATAGGATAGGGGTTGACCTTTACCTTGCGGCAGTTGTTGCTTTTGGTACTAGGTTATTCCAGAATATAAGTATCATCCGCCGACACATTATTAACAAACAAATAATTCATAAAGAATAAGGATTTATAAAAAGGAGTAAATACAGTTGACCTAGAAAGTATAGTAAGATGGTTCGCAGTATTAATCATATCAGATGAAGATTTAGAAGGAGGCAGGGAGGTAAAAATGCTGGAATTTGATAATGATGATAATCAATTCGCCAGAATTAAAGTAATTGGAGTAGGCGGCGGAGGGAACAACGCTGTTAACAGAATGATATCGGCAGGTCTTAAAGGTGTTGAGTTTATAGGTATCAATACAGATGCTCAGGCACTTCAGATGTCAAGAGCAGCTGAAAAAATACAGATCGGTATGAAACTAACCAAAGGGCTAGGAGCCGGCGCTAATCCAGATATAGGTCATAGTGCTGCTGAAGAAAGCCGTGATGAAATTGCCCAAGCTCTGATGGGAGCAGATATGGTATTTGTAGCTGCAGGTATGGGTGGAGGAACCGGTACAGGTGCAGCTCCAGTCGTTGCAGAAATAGCTAAGGAAATTGGTGCTTTAACAGTTGGCGTTGTCACAAGACCATTTTCTTTCGAAGGTAGAAAAAGAGCGATGCAGGCCGAAAGAGGGATCTTAGAACTTAAGGACAAAGTAGATACCCTTATCACCATCCCTAATGATAGACTGCTACAGGTGGTAGATAAACACACTACTGTCCAAGAAGCTTTCAAAATAGCGGATGATGTCTTACTTCAAGGGGTACAAGGAATATCTAACTTAATTACTATACCTGGCTTAATTAATTTGGATTTCGCTGATGTGAAGACGATAATGGCTGATACGGGTTCTGCCCTGATGGGGATTGGACAGGCTTCCGGGGAGAATAGAGCTGTTGAAGCTGCTAGAAAAGCTATCTCTAGCCCATTATTAGAAACTTCTATACAGGGTGCTAAAGGAGTATTACTGAATATTACAGGTGGACCTAATCTTACCCTGCTGGAGGTCAATGAAGCATCCGAAGTCGTTGGTGATGCTGCCGATCAGGAGGCTAATATTATTTTCGGTGCCGTAATTGATGAAAATATGAAGGATGATCTTAGAGTCACTGTTATCGCTACGGGATTTGAACAGAAAAATAATAATCCTAAAAAAACTAAGACAACTGATCAAACGGAATCACTGGCAAGCAAAGAAGCCACTCTTTTTCAAGATGTTGTTGATATTCCTAACTTCTTAAAGTATCGGCGACAATAGTACTAACTGAGATGGAAAAATCATTTCACATATTTTGGGATACCTAAAAGTACCGGCTAGAAACCCGGTACTTTTTTTATTTGCTACAAAAAGCAAAGATACAACATAATATTTTTTATCTCTGTAAAAAAATCGGTGTAATAGCTATCCTAAAGCGACAGGATTCATATGAGGTGCAGGGTATAATTTGAGAATGAGAAATACCTAAGCCTGAAAGGATTAACAGGTATGTATTACCTGGATATCACGCTGACAATTAACGGTGCTATGGATGCATTTCTGCTTTTATTCACTGCCCATTTGCTACGCAGAAAGGTATACCTTATTAATCTTCTTGTAGGGGTAGTTATCGGCTGTTTGCCTGTTTTCCTAATAATATACCAGTATCCACTCCTAACGATGATTTCAAAAGTGCTAGTTCCCATAGCAATGGTAGGAATAGCTCTAAGAACGGAGGGGATTTGGGATTTAGCTAAAGGAGTATTATATTTCAGTTTATTAGCAGCTATTTGTGGCGGGCTGTTTTATGCACTGTTAGGTTGGATGGGTATCACAGGAATTAATAATTATCTAACGTTTTGGGTTTTGCCCGCAGTGGCCCTGATATTAACAGGAGGATATAAAATTTGGGAAAGATCATCTAAGAATAATCAATTTCTTGACAGCGTGATTTTTGAGGCAGAGGTTTCTTTTGAAGGAGGTAAGACACTTGTTGTTAAAGCGCTTCTAGATACTGGTAATGACTTAAGGGATCCTTTAACTGGAACACCAGTCATGCTTTTGGAAGAGCGAGTAGCGCGAGAGGTGTTACCAGAGAAAATTATAGAATTTCTTCAACTTCCTTGGAAGGAAAGCACTAATCCATGGTCTCTTCTCTGGAAAGGTGATGAGTATTATTTACAAAAAATAGTATTTATTGCTGCAAAAGGAGTTAATGGTCAAAGCTGGCTTCTAGGTGTTCGGTTAGGTAAAGTTAAAATCAGTCAAGGGGGAAATATGTGGCAAGAACAATCGGTTACAGTGGCTCTTGTAGAACAGGTACTTAATAGAGAACAAAGGTTTCAAGCGCTATTACACCCTGAACAAATAAATAAACCTGTCAACAAGGAGGAGATCGCCTCATGAACAAATTAAAAAAGTTTACTTACATATTCAAAAGACTCATTTCTTTTATTACTTTAAAGCTTCAAAGAGCAAGAGAAATTTTCTATGTGGGGAGTAGTGAAGCACTGCCGCCACCGCTAAGTCATGATGAAGAGGAATTTTTAATTAATCGGCTGGAGCACGGAGATTATTCAGTCAAAGATACTTTAATAGAACGTAATCTTCGATTGGTTGTCTATATTTCACGCAAATTTGAAAATACAGGGATTGGGATTGAGGATTTGGTCTCCATTGGAACGATTGGTCTCATAAAGGCAGTCAATACTTTTGACCCCGTCAAAAAAATTAAACTGGCGACCTATGCATCTCGTTGTATTGAGAACGAGATACTAATGTACTTACGGAGAAATAATAAGACTAGATCAGAAGTCTCCTTAGATGAACCCTTGAATATTGATTGGGACGGTAATGAACTTTTGCTTTCTGATGTTCTAGGAACTGAGAATGATATTATTTCTAGACCAATTGAAGAAGAGGTAGATAGACAACTTTTATCACAAGCTATGGGCAATCTTACGGAGAGAGAGAAACTGATAATGGAGCTAAGGTTTGGGATGGGTGGAATTGACGAAAAAACTCAGAAGGAAGTAGCCGATCGTCTAGGCATATCCCAATCATATATCTCTAGGTTAGAAAAGAGAATTATCCGGAGATTGAGGAAAGAATTTGTTCGCTTAGAATAACCGAAGATAGATATTGGAATAACTTCCCTCGAGACAGGGAATACTCTCCAGAGAACAACCACATGGAGGGTATTTCACAATGGTATTAAACAAGGTAGAGATATGTGGAGTTAACACTTCCAAGCTACCCGTCTTAAGTGGTACTAAGATGAAACAATTATTTGTAAGTCTTCAATCTGGTGAATTGAGTGCCAGAGAAGAACTTGTCAGAGGAAATCTCCGTTTAGTTCTAAGTGTAATTCAAAGATTTAGTAACAGAGGAGAACATGTAGATGACCTATTCCAAGTAGGTTGTATAGGTCTGATGAAGGCTATCGACAATTTTGATTTGGGGCAGAACGTTAAGTTTTCAACTTATGCGGTCCCCATGATTATAGGGGAGATAAGGCGATATTTAAGAGATAATAATCCGATTAGAGTAAGCAGATCCCTGAGAGATATTGCTTATAAAGCGCTACAAATCAGAGATAAACTAGCCGTAGATTATTCGCGGGAACCAACTATAACTGAAATTGCAGCTAAACTTGAAATACCTCACGAGGATGTAATATTTGCCTTAGATGCTATCCAGGAACCGGTTTCTTTATTTGAACCTATTTATCATGATGGTGGCGACCCTATTTTTGTCATGGATCAAATAGGGGATGATAAGCAATCAGATAAGTTATGGCTGGAATCAATCGCCATTCATGAGGGGATGGGTAAGCTAGGGGACAGAGAGAAGAAAATAGTTTCCCTGCGGTTTTTCCAAGGTAAGACACAGATGGAAGTAGCTGAAGAGGTCGGTATCTCCCAAGCGCAGGTCTCCAGGCTGGAAAAGGCGGCTCTCAAACACATGCGCAAACACGTGTAAGCGCTTCACACGTCCAAAGGCATATAAGCTGCACCGTAGCATTCACGACAAGCGGAGCACGGATGCGGAGCGCGGCAGTTAACGCCAGGAGGGCGTTATTGCCGAAAAGTGCTTGTTACGGTGTAGCTCTTACTTGCATTAACTTAGCTCTCACCTTAACATGGAATGATGAACGGGCAATGTACAAATATGTAATTATCAATAAAAAATTGGCAAGATAGATTCATTATTATTAGACCTCCTCATATTATGTAGGGAGAGGAGGTCTTTGCCATGAGAGTCTCCGAATTAAGGTTGTTGGATATTATCAATATAGAGGATGGAAGACGGCTAGGTCCGATGATTGATTTGGATCTTGACTTAGAGAAAGGTGTTATTAAAGGGATAGTGATTCTCCTTGCTTCGAGAGGTAAAGGTTTCTTCGGCGGAGGAATAGAGAGTGATGTATTTATTCCCTGGGATAAAGTGATTAAGATTGGGATAGATGTTATCCTTGTAGATGGCAGGGAGATAAAGTTTTAATTATTTTTTGGTTAATATTCAATAATATAATTAGTTTTACGATATAATAGATATAAAAGTTAGTTTATTAACAATCTCGAATGAGGTAACCTTGAAATGCATTGGACATGGAAAACAGGTGAAAAACTCTTATACTTAACTATTCCAGAATGGTGGGAACAGGGAGTCTCGGTAGGATTCTCTACCAGAGGAGGTGGGGAAAGCAAAGAACCATTCTCATCCCTAAATTTAGCCTTACATGTAAATGATGAGCAGACCGATGTTCTAAAAAACAGGAATTTGTTTCTTACAGAATTCGATATAGAGAGTGGGAACTGTGTTACAGCCGAGCAGGTACATGGAACAAAGATAAATATCGTGACTATTGAGGATAAGGGCCGTGGAATGAAAGATAAAGCTACGGCTTTTTCTAAATGTGATGGCCTCCTCACGCAAGATAATATAGGGTTACTATGTTTTTTTGCAGATTGTGTACCTATTTATTTCTTCAACCATCATATGGGGGTGGTAGGGATCGCCCATGCAGGCTGGAAAGGTACAGCAAATAAAATTGTTGCAAAAGTCATCCATGAAATTAGAATGGGTGGCGGTTCTGTTCAGGATACTTTAGTAGCTATTGGTCCTTGTATAAAAAAATGCTGCTACGAGGTAGATGAGAATGTAGCTTCGTTTTTTAAAAGCCATTGTGATTCTAGGATTTTGGTCCAACACGAGGACAAATATAGATTGGACTTGTCCGAAGTTAATAAAGAAATACTTATGTCTGCAGGTGTGCCTCGAGAGAACATCGTCATTTCTAATCTTTGTACAGCTTGTAATCCTGATCTACTCTACTCTTATAGAAGAGATGGAATCACAGGGAGAATGGGAGCATTTATATATAAGAGGAAGGAGATTTAAAAAATGGAATCTATCCTTATTGTTGATGATGAGGCGGCCATTAGAGAACTGCTGAAGTATAATCTAGAAAAGGAAGGATATAAGGTTACTAGCGCTTCAGATGGGGAACATGCTCTAAATCTTATGGACAAAAGCAAGTTTAATCTTGTTATTCTTGACTTGATGCTTCCCGGAATCAATGGTTTGGAAGTATGTCGTAAAATGCGTCAAGACCATTCTTTGAGTACGATTCCGATAATAATGCTAACAGCCAAAGGAGAAGAAATTGATAAAGTAGTTGGACTGGAATTGGGTGCGGATGATTATGTCACTAAGCCTTTTGGAGTTAGAGAGTTACTAGCTCGTATCAAAGTACGATTACGGAGGACAAGCCTTGACCGAGAAGAAGATATTATTGTTAAGGGAGATTTGGTGATTGATTCGAACGCATTTAGCATTAAAGTCAGAAATGAAGAAGTGGATTTTACACCCAAAGAATTCGAACTGCTAAAATTATTGGCAACCCATCCTGGTAAAGTATATACCAGGGATGAGTTATTAGAGAAAATATGGGGATATGAATACCCCGGAGATACGCGTACTGTTGATGTTCATGTTAGGCACCTGCGTCAAAAGATAGAGAACGATCCATCTAATCCGGAATACATAGAGACTTTAAGAGGAATTGGATATAGATTTCACGGAAAGTCATCATGAATATCAGGACGAAGTTAACCATTATTGCTATTCTATTAGCAAGCGGATCTTTTATTCTTTTTTATATACTAAACAAGTATGAGATAACTGGAGTCTACTATGGTTGGGAGTTGCTCATCCCCGTTGTTCTTTTTTCGGGGATGATAATGTACCTATATGCTGAACAATTAGCCAAGCGGATGGGGAGTATCAGCGATAAAATAGAGATGATAGTTAAAGGTAATTATAAGTTTGAGATCTCCCCGATAGACGAAGATGAGCTAGGTAAAATTGAAGAAGAGTTAAATCAGCTTGCTTCTCATAACCAAGGGATTATCAGGAGGGAAAAACAAGAGGCAAAAACCATCCAGACTATTCTTTCAGGTATTAGAGAAGGTGTCATACTACTTGATCGTTTAGGAAAAATCATTCTAGTTAACGCTGCAATCGAAGAAATGTTTGGCAGAAGTCAGAAAATGTTGCAGGGCAAACCTCTGATGTACCTATTAAGAAACCATGAATTGGAAGCGTTAATCGAAGGGATACTTAAGGATAAACAGAAAAGTAAGCTTGAAATACCTTTTCGTGATAAAACATTTAGCGTCTGGGTAAGTACTCTTACCGAGGAGGGCTCAACAGTTGAGTCAGTACTTGTATTCAGAGACGTTACGGAACTGCGTAGGCTGGAAAAACTTCGGACGGAGTTCGTAGCCAATGTTTCTCATGAACTTAGGACCCCTCTTACTTCGATTAAAGGTTTTGTGGAGACTTTGATAGATGGTGCAGGGGAGGATAAGGAAGTCAGAGATCGTTTTTTGAGAGTTATCCAAGGCGAGAGCCTTCGGCTTCAAGGAATCATTGATGATCTTCTATACTTGTCTAGGATTGAGAACAAACCACAGGGCTCAAAGGATAGATCTAAGCGTTTTAGTTTTGTACAGAATGCTTATGAAAAGATAAAACCGGTTATTGAATCATATGCGCAGGCCAAAGGATTAGATATCGAGGTCCAGATACCGGATGACTTGCCGTACGTGTTTATTGGAGAAGATCTCTTAAGCCAGGTTTTGCTTAATCTAATGGAAAATGCTATAAAATATACTGCTGAAGGACATGTGAAGTTGAACTGTCTAGCAGGAGAAAAGAATGTTATAGTCGAAATAAGTGATACTGGTTGTGGAATCCCCAAAGAGAGCATAGATAGGGTGTTTGAGAGGTTTTATAGGGTAGATAAAGCCCGCTCTCGAGAAGTTGGGGGCACGGGCTTAGGGCTAAGTATTGTCAAACATATTATTGAGGGTAGTGGAGGTAGAATAACGGTATCTTCAGAAGTAGGTAAAGGGAGTACATTTAGATGCTATTTACCCTGTGCGTAGTGTAGTGTTAAGAAACAGAGTAAACAGATCCAATTTTGGAGGTATATTAGGATTAATGTCTAAGACATCAAAGAAAAGGCCAAGTTTTCTATTGGTTATAGGAATATTCTTTTTTATAGTTTTAATTGTGTGGAATTATAGGACTCATATAATTTTTGGCCAATATGATATAGAAGTTGTTCAGCAAGGGCTAGTTAAACATGAGAAAAATATCGAGGTTGTTTTTGCTAATACAGAGGCTATTCTGACAGCTCCAGCAGAAGGTCAGGTAGTCCTTCCCCGTGAGGAAGGTCGTAGATTTGCAAGGGGAGAAATTATCGCTAGAATAACCCCGTCTGGGGTAGATTATAACGATAACAGTGATACCAAGGAAGAAATTACCTTGAAGGCTCCCAATTCAGGTTTATTTTTTACTAGTTATGATAACATGGAACAAATCATAACTCCGGAAAATTTAATGAACATGGAATTGGATGGCTTGCTTGCTCAGATTTCAGAATCAGTTACTTCAATTGACACTCGAATTGACCCGGACGCTCCAGTAAGTAAGCATTCACCGTTAGGCAAGTTAGTTAATAATCTTTATCCAACGTGGATGTTTATGTACCTTGATAACAGTGCAAAGATGGTCAAAGATGATACTGTGCGAATTATTGTAGGTGATTATGAATACAGTGGGAAGGTTATGAAAGTTGTCCAACAACCAGAAGGGGCAATAGTTCGTTCCAGTCAATATATACTAGGTTCAACAGATGAGCGAAGAGGGGAAGTTACGTGGATCGTAAAACCCCCGACAAGAGGGGTGGTAGTACCGTCCAGTTCCTTAGCTATCCAGGGTGAGGAGCAAGGAGTTTATTTGGCTGAAGAAAGTGCAATCCGTTTTAGGGCTGTTAAGGTCTTAGATGATAATGGTGAATTTGCTTGTGTTCAGGGAATCAGTGAAGGAGAAAAAGTAATTAGTAACCCTAAACAAAAAACATAAATAACAAAGCCATATAAATAATTTTGCTAAAGCAGGTAATTAAGGTAAAATGTAGAAGATAATAGTGGTACAGGAGTTAATAATGAACGTAGAAACTAATATCAAAGATATTCTACTACGAATAAAAGCAGCGGCAGAAAGAACTGGACGCGAAGATCACAATATTAAGCTTATTGCTGTCTCTAAGAATGTATCAATTGCTAAAATTGATGAAGCTTATAAGCTTGGTCAGAAAGCTTTTGGGGAAAATAGGGTTCAAGAATGGGTCCAAAAACACAGTCTACTACCTTACGATTGTGAATGGCATATAATTGGTAGACTGCAAACAAATAAAATCAAATATCTAACCCAACAAGTTACTCTTATTCATTCGTTAGACAGATTTTCCTTATTAGAGAAACTTAATAGCGAGGGAGAAAAAAAACAAATCGTTTGGCCAAGCTTAATCCAGGTTAATGTAGCACAAGACCAGGGTAAAGCAGGACTAGGGATGGAAGAAGTAAAAGACTTCTTAGTATCGACAAAAGACTATCCTTATGTAAGCGTCTCGGGCTTAATGACCATTGGAGCGCTTGAGGCAAGACCCGAGGAAACCAGGTTTTTTTTCCAACAACTTCGAGAACTCAGGGATAATCTAAAAAGACAAGGGGTAGGCGAGGAGCTGAAACACCTCTCTATGGGGATGAGCCAAGATTATGAACTAGCTGTTGAAGAAGGTGCGACTATCGTCCGCGTAGGTAGTAAAATTTTTAAGTAATATCAACTTAAAACTAATAGATACGGGGGGAGAAAATTGACTAAGTTGTTTGACAAGTTTATTGGTATTATGGGCTTCGGTGATGAAGAGAATGAAGAAGATTATGAAAACAACGAATTTGAAGAAGTTTATAGCGCAAGAGGAGAAAACTACAGAAATAATAGAGAAGATGTACTCAGAGAGCCGCTACCTAAAGAGAACTTCTCTAGGGAGATGGCGGTGAGAGAAGGTTCGTCCAAAAAGAAGCCGGCCTCTGTTGTAAGTATTCACACCCAGAAACAGGTTAGAGTAATCGTGGTAGAACCAGTTTCTTTCGAAGAGGCTCAAGGGATTGCTGAACATTTGAAAGCACGCAAATCAGTTATTCTTAATTTGGAAAAGACAAGTGAAAGCCTTTGTCAAAGAATAGTTGATTTTATTAGTGGAACAACTTATGCTTTAGGTGGTAATATGCAAAAGGTTGGTAATGGGATATTCCTGTTCGTACCCAATAATGTAGATATTAGCGGTGAACTGAATTTCAAGACAGGTGAAAGAGACATCCTTTGGCCAAAAATTAATAATTAGAAATACATACATCTAGGGAGGTAATGAAGATTTCCACACTACTCTTTATTTATGATTTAACAGATAAGGTTCTAGAAATTTTACAGTGGTTAATTATTATACGCAGTATCTTATCTTGGTTCCCTCACTCTCCCAATAATTTTATTATTAAAACTATTTACGAGATTACAGAGCCTATACTAAGGCCGTTTAGGTCTATCCGTATCGGTGGTATGGTTGACTTCTCTCCATTGTTTGCTATCTTGGCACTTATACTTTTCCGGTCGTTCGTCCTTGCACCGCTATTCAATGGTATAGCTAGATTGTTATATTAGAGTATGCTTAACCGCAGTAGTATCGGTTATTGGACTGATAAAGATAAAAGGATGGAAGCCGCCCATTTGCTTGATCTTTGTGACAGTGCCCTGGAGAGCACAGATAGAATGGTAACTCCATTCCTATCTCCTGGCATAGCCTTGTGGTTGAAGGATGTACTCCAAAGAAGTTCAATTGGATATCTAACTTGGGGTGGATTTGAAGATTCAGAAAGAGTTAGGTTTGTGCTCACAACAGGCAAGGAAAAACTCTGTAATGAACAGGCT
>JAGXFZ010000059.1 GCA_024637055.1 Gracilibacter sp.
ATGTGTATAAGAGACAGGGGTATGTCTCAGGTGTCTAGAAATGGCAACATCCTTTTTAACAACGCTGAAATGATAGACAAAAGGACAGATGAGATAGCCAGAATTGGAATTGCTTATGTCCCTCAAGGCTGGTTGTTATTTTCCTCCCTCAGTGTTGATGAGCACCTGCGGATTGCTTACCGACCTGTTAAAGGAGAAAATGAATGGACTGCGGAGAAAGTCTATGATATCTTTCCCGAGATTGCCCAAAGAAAACAAATCAGTGGTACCAAACTAAGTGGAGGAGAGCAACAGATCCTTGCTATATGTAGAGCTTTGGTAGGAAACCCAAGCTTAATTCTGTTGGATGAGCCATCTGAAGGAATTTCGGCCATGGTTATCGATCGCGTAATCGAAATCTGCGAAGACCTCACTAAACTAGGGGTATCTCTATTACTTGCGGAACAGAATCTAGAATTGGCTAAAAAAATAGCTGATAGAGTATACATTCTAGTTAATGGTCAAATCGTGCTAAATTCAGACATAGAGCAATTTATAAATGATACGGAGAGTCAGAGGAAGCATTTAGGCGTATAGTTGATTGAAGAATTAACTTGAGGTTTAGCATATGGCTAAAGACTCAAGTTTTTTCTTTATGTTCATTTTGAGTAGGTTGTTTGTCCAGAGAGAGTCTTTTATAATTAGATTGCACAGTTCATTTAACATTTAAAGGCATAATTAAATAATTGGAGGTAGTAATATGGGGTCATTAAGAAAAATATTCGGGCCAAGTAAAGAAGAAGTTTGGACAAAATTAAGCGAAGAGATTGAAGCAGATTTCGTCGACGGTGGATTTCTAAAAGGAGACAAAATAGTTGCTAAAGTACAAGAATGGGTGATTACATTAGATACATATACGGTTTCTACTGGAAAGACTTCTACAACTTATACAAGAATGAGGGCACCCTATGTAAATAAAGATGGTTTTAGATTTAAAATCTATCGCAAGGGATTTCTCAGTAATATCGGGAAATTATTTGGGTTACAGGATATAGAAGTTGGTTTTTCTGAATTTGATGGGGAGTTTATTATCAAGGGGAATAATACGGAAAAATTAAGTAGCCTTTTCTCAAATCCTAAGCTACGGGAATTAATTCAAGCTCAGCGTGATATCTCATTAGAGGTTAAAGATGATGAGGGTTGGTTTGGAACGGAATTTCCGGAAGGAGTTGATGAACTCTACTTTCAAGTGCATGGAGTACTAAAAGATACAGAAAGATTAAAGAATTTGTATTATCTCTTTGCAGTAGTACTAAATCAATTATGCGTTATTGGTTCAGCCTATGAGGAAGATCCAAACATAGTGCTGAAATAATGAAGAGATAAGGTTATTCAGCTAAGACAACGAAATACACATATATTTATAAATAGCCCACTAGTTTTTTATTCCTAGGGCTATTTCTTTATTTCGTAATGTAAAGAGAATTTAAAAATTATTTTATTTGTTTTGACTTGACATTGTCCGCATACTTTAATAAATTAAAGTATGAAAGAAGTGAATTGTCCTTTACAATTGATTAATTTAAAAAGTCCATATAAGCGTTTAGATTGGTTAGAGAAAATTTCTTGGAGGTGTGAATATGTGGAGTAGTGATGACAGGTTGAAAGATGAATTGACGGATTCTCTTTTTGAAGCAATCCTTCTCTTAGAAACCAAAGAAGACTGTTATCGTCTTTTTCAAGATCTGGCTACAGTTGCTGAGATAAAAGCTTTGGCTCAGCGTTTGGAAGTTGCTAGAATGCTGGAAGAAGACATAACTTATACCAAGATAGCAGAAGTGACTGGTGCCAGTTCTGCTACCATAAGCAGGGTTAAAAGGTGTTTAAATTATGGGGCAGATGGTTATAAAATGATTCTGGAACGCCTGGACAATAATAAAGTAGACGTTTAATAAAGGATAATCACGAATTGTTGAAATGAAAATAATAATATATTCGAGAGGTGTATAACAATGGAACGTTCATCGATGGGACTCAAATTACCTGAAGGAATGAAAGATTTAATGCCAACGGAGTTGGCTTTGTTGGAGGAGCTAGAAGGCAAGGCCTTAAAGACTTGTCATAATTGGTCTTTCCAAAGGGTGACAACACCTGGTTTGGAATATAGAGCTTGCGTAGAACCCGATGCGAATAAGGACGATTATCTCTATAAGTTTTTTGATAAAAACGGACATATTATAGTCTTGAGACCAGAGTTTACTACCCCAATAGCCAGAATGGTTGCGACGAGGCTGAAAGGAAACCAATTGCCTTTGAGGCTTTGCTATAGCGGAGATGTTTATAGAAATGGTTCTACACGTTTCAGCGAATTTCGGCAAGTCGGGGTAGAATCTGTAGGGTCTGGTTCGGACCTAGCGGATGCCGAAGTGATATCTTTATCTGTGGAGATCATGAAAGCTCTGGAAGTCCGCAATTTCCAGATTAGTTTGGGTCATAATGGAATATTCTCTGGACTGGCCGATGAGATGAACATAGATATAAAACTCAGAAAAGAACTTGAAGAAGGGATTGCCCGCAAGGATATGGTTAAGCTTGAAGGTCTTATTTCCCAAAGCGACCTTCCTGAGGCTGCCAAAGAATTTCTTCTTTCCATGCCTCATCTAACCGGCAAAGAAGAAGTGCTAGATAAACTTCAGAATTGGAATCATATCCACGCTATCAGAAGGGCTGTGGAGTCCCTCAGAACCATCTACCAGTTCTTGAAAGATTATGGCGTACATGATTATGTATCCCTTGATTTAGGTATACTACGCGGATTCTCCTACTACACGGGAGTGATTTTCGAGGGATATCTTCCCGGAGTAGGAATCCCTGTCGTAGAAGGAGGACGTTACGATAAACTTTATGAGGATTTTGGTCAAAATTCTCCTGCTACAGGGTTTGCGATAAATCTTAGTATCTTGTTGGAACAGTTCTCTGAATTCGAAGTGGATAATCCGGAAGTTCTTGTATATGGTCAATCTCCAGGTACTGTAGTAAAACGTTGTCGGGAATTAAGGAAAAGTGGTAAGAAAGTGGAGATGGCCTTAGGGTTTCTTACAGATAGTGATGCTAAAAAGATTGCTTCCAGTCGGGGAATTGCGATGGTGGAAAAAGTAGAAGTCTAAATCAAGTATAAATAGGAGTGAAATCTTATGATAAAGAGAATAGCTGTCTTAACTGGTGGAGGAGATTGCCCAGGCTTAAATGCTGTGATCAGAGCGATTGTCAGATCAGCGACGCATCATGACATTGAGGTCTTGGGTATCCTGGATGGTTTCAAAGGAGCGGTAGAAGGTGAATTTGTACCGCTAGGTCTAAAGGAGGTTTCCGGGATTCTACCGCGTGGAGGTACGATCCTTGGTACCTCTAACCGAGATAATCCTTTTTCCTATAATGTTATGGTTGATGGCAAAATGGTTCAGGAAGATCGCTCGGATTTGGTCATAAGTAATATAAAAGATAAAGGTATTGACTGCCTGGTAGTTATAGGTGGTGATGGGAGTCTAAGTATAGCTTTAGAATTGGCTGTTAAAGGTCTCCCTGTAGTGGGTGTTCCTAAAACCATTGATAACGACCTTTTAGCTACCGACTTAACATTTGGCTTTCAGTCTGCAGTGGAGACAGCACAGGAAGCTCTAGATAAACTTCATACTACCGCTGAGTCGCATCATCGCGTTATGATCTTGGAAGTTATGGGACGCTATGCCGGTTGGATAGCTTTATATTCAGGGATAGCAGGCGGGGCGGATGTCATCCTCATTCCCGAGGTGCCATATGATATCGAAAAAGTAGCGGAAGCCATCAATGACAGGAAGTCAAAGAATAAAAAGTTCAGTATTATTGTTGTGGCTGAGGGAGCAAAACCTGGCGATGGAGAGATGGTCGTGAAACAAGTTTTCGAGGGAAGAACGGACCCGGTCAAACTTGGAGGGATAGGGGAGAAGGTTGGCCGAGACCTTGAAGGCTTAATAAATCTTGAAACAAGAGTGACTGTCCTGGGGCATATGCAAAGGGGGGGCTCACCAAACACCTTCGATCGGATCTTAGCTACCCGCTATGGTGTCGCCGCTCTTGATGCGGTCGTTGCTAAAGATTTTGGCAAAATGGTTGCTCTCCAGGGAACATCTATAGTTACAGTACCCCTGTCGGAAGCAGTTAAACACCTAAAGAAGATAATTCCAGTTGATGAAGTATTACTGGCTGCTAGGAAATTGGGACTTAAGTTCGGAGATTGATTTATGAAGAGACAGAGGAATGGGGACACACCTGCTGAAGCTGGGGAACAAATTTAAAGACAGGAATGTCCCCCAAATAGCATTTTTGAAAAAAATGCTATTTACATTTGCAAAGAGCCTTGGTATACTTTTACACGTCAGTACTTTAACTAATTAAACTGATAAATTAAATATAGATTGAGGGGTATATGATTTGTCTTCTAAATTTCTAACCATAGCTTTACCTAAAGGAAAACTTCTTATAGATTCGGCTAAACTCTTAACTGAGGCAGGTCTGGATTGTATGTTCATACTTGAAGATTCCCGAAAATTGACATTTGATATTCCGGGGAAAGAAGTTAAGTTAATTATTTGTAGGCCAACCGATATACCAACCTATGTGGAGTATGGTGCTGCGGATATTGGTTTTGTAGGAAAAGATACCTTGATTGAACAGAATCAGGATGTAGCCGAACTTGTGGATCTCAAATTCGGATACTGTAGGTTCGTGGTCGCTATGCCAGAAGATAGCCAGCCACCAAAATTAGCCAACGGAGCGTATGATTTAAGTGTTTTGAATCATAAGAGAGCGGCTACTAAGTTTCCTAGGGTGGCACAACTTTTCTTTAGTGAACGGGGAATGCAAGTAACTCCAATCAAACTGCATGGTAATATTGAGATAGCACCTCAGGTCGGGTTAGCTGAGATGATCGTAGATATAGTGTCTACAGGCAAGACTTTAAAGCAGAATAAATTGGTAGAAATAGCTCCGATTCTGGAAGCAACTACCAGAATGATTGCTAACAGAGTTTCGTACAGGATAAAATATGAGGATATCCAAGGACTAGCTGAAAAGCTTAGAGTTCTTGTTAAATAAGACTACCTAAGGAGAAAAAAATTTATGAAGGCTGTTCAAAAGTATTCAGAATTAGATATAAAGAAGCTTACAACCAAATCCTATGGTGACGACATTGAGTTGGAAAACAAGGTTGCCGATATAATCAAAAAAGTCAAAGAAGAGGGAAATCAGGCGATTTACGATTTAACCTTAAAATATGATGGTGTCAACCTGCGGGAAAAAGGCTTTAAGGTGACTGATGAAGAAATCGAAATTGCTTATACTCAAGTGGATGATTTTTATCTTAAAGCAATACGTCAAGCCATAGAAAATGTCAAGAATTATCACCAGAAACAAAAAAGAGTTTCGTGGTTCGATGCAGGAGAGGACGGAAGTATTCTTGGTCAGTTAATCGTTCCTCTAAACAGAGTAGGTATATATGTTCCAGGCGGAACGGCCGCTTACCCTTCATCTGTACTGATGAATGCTTTACCGGCGGTTGTCGCTGGTGTAGATAAGATTGTGATGGTTTCTCCTCCGTTAAAAGATGGAACTCTCCTACCTGAAGTACTGGTCGCAGCAGCCGAATGTGGGGTTAGGGAGATATATAAAGTAGGTGGGGCCCAAGCTGTGGCTGCTCTGGCCTATGGAACAGAAACCATCGTTAGGGTAGACAAGATAACAGGACCAGGGAATATATTTGTGACCTTGGCCAAAAAGCAGGTCTATGGTACAGTGGATATCGATATGCTTGCTGGTCCAAGTGAGATACTCATCTTAGCTGATGAAAGCGGCGAACCTAAGGAACTAGCAGCAGATCTTCTTTCCCAAGCTGAACACGATAGTTTGGCTTCCGCTATTCTGGTCTCACCTGACCTTGATTTACTGAAACGAACCATAGATGAGGTTGAGAGCCAGATGCTTGCGTTACCGAGGGCCGATATAGCTAGAGCTTCTTGGGAAAATTATGGAGCAGCTATTCTGGTAAGAGACGTTAAGGAAGGGATGGAATTAGCAAATCTAATAGCCCCGGAACACTTTGAGCTTGTAGTTAAAGATCCTTTCTCCTGGATAGGTAAAGTCAAAAATGCTGGAGCAGTATTCCTAGGCAGAAATACCCCTGAACCTGTTGGAGATTACTTCGCCGGACCGAACCATGTCTTACCTACAGGGGGGACAGCCCGTTTCTACTCAGTTTTAGATGTTGATGCTTTTATTAAGAAGATAAGTGTAATTAACTATTCCGACCAAGCATTGCAAAGAGATGCGGATGATATTATGTACCTGGCACGTCGTGAAGGGCTGGAAGGCCATGCCAGAGCAATAGAGGTGAGAAAGAGATGAAACAAGAGAAAGGACAGGGCAAACTATTGAGCATAGGACAGAATATTCGCCAGGATATCGCTTTTCTAAGACCATACGAAGCCCATGTTGTTGCAGGAAATGTCAAGTTGGATGCTAACGAGAACCCTTTCCCTTGGCCTGAAGGAATGAAAGAAGAATTGTTTTCTAAGGAAGTTGCTTTCAATAGATATCCAGATGGAAAAGCACAGATGTTAAGGGATGAGATTGCCTGTTATAACGGTGTTAATACAGAAGAGGTTCTTTTGGGTAATGGCTCGGATGAACTTATTCAAGTTACTCTCCATACCTTTGGGGGTCCGGGAAGGTCGCTAATGATTCATCCTCCCACCTTCGGTATGTATGCAGCAGCAGCTACTATTACAGGAACAAACTTAGTAGAGGTTCCTTTAGTGGAAGGGATAAAGATGGACTTGAAGACCATGCTGGAAAAAAGTTCAACTGATGAGAGCATAAAGGTTATTATTATCTGCAACCCGAATAATCCAACAGGATCACTATTTCCCCAAGAGGAAATCTTGGAGCTGGTACGGCGGACTAAAGCATTGGTTGTAGTCGATGAAGCTTACGTAGAGTTCGCAGGAGAAAGCCTTATTAGAGAGATTAATAATTATCCTAACCTTCTTATTATGAGAACCTTTTCCAAAGCATTTGGGATGGCAGCTCTAAGATTGGGATATGTCATAGGCAACGAAGAACTTATCAATTGCCTGAATAAAGTAAGGCAACCTTTCAATGTTAATTCTTTTTCTCAGCAAGCAGGCATTGTAGCTTTAAAATATGAGTCTGAATACAAGAAGCAAATAGAGATAATCAAACAAGAGATGCAAATCTTGTATAATGGGATGAATAAGATACCGAACTTAAAGGTCTTACCTACCAAGGCTAACTTTATTCTCCTTCAGCCTGAAGAACCAAGCATCTGGGCTGATAAACTTTCATCCAAGGGGTTCTCAATCAGGAACCTAGGAGATTTGCCTGGACTCGGACAATCCTTGAGGATGAGTTCGGGGACACCTGAGCAGAACAGGGCTTTCTTACAGGCTGTAAAGGAAATATCAGAAGAGTTAGAACGTTAGAGACAAGAATAAATAGGGGGATAAATTGATGAGGAGTAGTAATCTTAAGAGAGAAACTTCGGAGACTACGATTGAAACTGTCTTGAATATTGACGGATATGGTAAGTCCAATGTGGAAACAGGAATAGGTTTTTTTGATCATATGTTAGATTCGATGGTTCGATTCGCCATTTTTGATCTTAAGATCAAATCAAAAGGTGATTTGCAAGTCGATCAGCATCATACTATTGAAGATTGCGGCATAGTGATCGGACAAGCTTTTAGGGAAGCATTAAGCGATAAAGTTGGGATAGAACGTGTTGGCGATTGCTTGTTTCCAATGGATGAAGCACTTGTTCAGGTTGCAGTGGATATCTCAAATCGCGGTTATCTTGTCTGGAAGGTTAATTGTCCAGAAGGAATGGTAGGAGATTTTCCAGTAGAGATGGCGGAAGAGTTCTTCCGGGCCTTGGCTCTAAATGCAGGGATAACACTTCATATCAATTTGCTGAGTGGTAAGAATAAACATCATATCCTGGAGGCTGTCTTTAAAGGTGTAGGCAGGGCGCTAGGGCTTGCCTCGAGGTATAATGCTCGCCAAGAAGGAATTCCGTCTACTAAGGGAACGCTGTAGTCGAGGTTCGAAGTTAGAGGTTTGTGGGAGGAAGTTATGATCGGAATAGTTGATTATGGCCGAGGGAATCTGAGAAGCGTGGAAAAGGCTTTAGAGAAGCTCGGTTACGAAGCAAAGATAATGATATCACCAACTGAAATAGAAGATGTCCAGGGCATAATTTTGCCGGGAGTCGGTGCTTTTGCTGATGCTATGGATTCTCTGGATAAAGGTAAATGGATTAAACCGTTGCAGGAATATGCAAGGTCGGGCAGTCCTTTTTTTGGCATCTGTTTAGGCATGCAATTGCTTTTTGAGATAGGGGAAGAGCATGGTGAACACCCCGGATTAGGATTAATCCAAGGAAGGGTAGTTAAGTTTCCAGCGGGATTGAAAATTCCGCACATGGGCTGGAATACACTTGATATTAAAATACCCGAAAAAATATGTGCTAATATCCCACATGGGGCTCATTTTTATTTTGTGCACTCTTATTATGCTCAACCATTAGAAAGAGATTGTATAGCTGCTACCAGTGAATATGGGTTGGAATTTCCGGCAGTAGTCGGTCGAGATAACGTTTGGGGAGCACAATTTCACCCCGAAAAATCCAGCCCTTGGGGTTTAGTGATGCTCAATAACTTTGGGAAATGGGTGAATAATCAATGAAGATATATCCAGCAATTGATTTAAAAGATGGTGAGGTTGTTCGCCTTCTGCAAGGCCGAATGGAAGATGCTACGGTCTACTCAAGCGATCCCGCTGCGGTAGCAAGTGATTTTCAAGCTAAAGGTACGAAGTATCTTCATGTTGTAGATCTTAATGGGGCTTTTACTGGAAAACCGGTTAATGATAAAGCTATTAGCAGTATTGTGAAAAATTCATCCCTCAAAGTTCAGGTTGGTGGAGGGATTCGTACTATCGAGAGGATAGAAGCTCTTCTAGAATTGGGAGTATCCAGAGTTATACTAGGAACAGTAGCTGTTCGGGAGCCTGAGCTGGTTGCAGAGGCTGTTCGTCGCTACGGTGAGCAAATCATTGTAGGTATTGATGCTAAGGATGGTATGGTCGCTGTTCAGGGCTGGGCAGAAAGTACGAATATCAAGGCCGAAGATCTAGGAAGTATGATGAAGGACGTTGGCGTAACTACTACAATTTTTACCGATATATCCAGAGACGGTATGCTAGCTGGACCGAATATTTCACGTACGGTTAGTATGGCCCAGGTTACTGGACTTAAAGTCATAGCTTCAGGAGGGATATCTAATTTAGAAGATCTTTTAAGTCTTAAGAGAGAAGCTGAGCAGGGTATTGCTATCGATGGAGCAATAGTAGGGAAGGCATTATATTCAGGTGCCTTCACTCTAGAAGAAGCCCTTAGAGCTATCGAGTAGCCACCATATTTCAAGCTATTGGATAGCTCATAGAACATTAGGAGGGGACAGAATTATGCTCGCTAAAAGAATTATACCCTGTCTGGATGTACATGAAGGACGTGTAGTTAAAGGTACTAATTTCATCCATCTACGGGATGCAGGTGATCCAGTAGAACTGGCATCTCTCTACGATAAAGAAGGAGCAGATGAACTTGTTTTCCTCGATATATCAGCTTCATCCGAGGGTAGGGATACCATGGTGGAGGTTGTGAGGCGTACTGCCGAAGAAGTGTTTATCCCCTTTACTATTGGTGGAGGGATACGGACTATAGAAGATATACGCAAGATGCTAAGAGCCGGAGCAGATAAAGTCTCTCTAAATACAGCAGCTGTTCAAAATCCTCAACTCATTGAACAAGGGGCCTATGCTTTTGGAAGTCAGTGTATTGTTGTGGCCATAGATGCTCGGAGAGTTGCAGATGGTCGTTGGGAAGTGTATATCCATGGGGGAAGGACACCGACTGGTATAGATGTTCTGGAATGGGCTCAAAAAGCTGAGGAACTTGGTGCAGGTGAAATCCTGCTTACTTCCATGGATAGAGATGGGACCAAAGAGGGTTATGATAATGAACTTAATAGGATGATTAGCCAAGCAGTACCTATCCCATTAATCGCTTCTGGAGGAGTGGGTAATTTGGAGCATATGGCAGAGGGTTTAACCGATGGTCAAGCCGATGCCGTCCTAGCGGCTTCCATTTTCCACTATAGAGAATATAGCATAGGAGAAGTTAAACAATACCTAGCTAGAAAAGGGATACCGGTACGTCAAATCGAGGTTCGATAGTGCAAGTAGAGTTTATGGAGCAATATATATATGGATAATAAAGGAGTTAGTGTGTCATGAACGGTAGAATTAGTGACGGTGGTATTTCCGCCATTTGGGAGAAAGCGATAGAGGATATCCGTTGGAATAGCGAAGGTCTCATTCCTGTTGTGGTTCAGGATATAGATAGTGATGAGGTTCTGATGCTAGCCTATATGAACAAAGAAGCTTTGCTGTATACAATTGAACAGAAACGGGCTTGTTACTACAGCCGTAGTAGGCAGGAACTCTGGATTAAAGGAGAGACATCGGGAAATTATCAAGATGTGATAGACATCAGATTTGATTGTGATAAAGACACAATTCTCCTCAAGGTTAGACAAACAGGTATGGCTTGTCATGAAGATTTCTATTCCTGTTTTCACTATATATTGAATCAAGAAGATTCTTCTGCTGAAGAAAGCAAAACAGCTTATTGGCGCCAGATAGGGAAGCAGAATACAAAACCTGAATTGTCCTTGGGCAGGACTATAGAATTACTTGCCGAAGTTATTAATAAAAGAAATAAAGAGAGACCTGAGGGCGCGTATACCACCTACCTTTTTGATAAGGGAATTGATAAGATCCTGAAAAAAGTGGGGGAAGAATGTGCTGAAGTAATAATAGCAGCTAAGAATAATTCTGCTGATGAGATTCGTTATGAATCAGCAGATTTGATTTATCATCTCCTTGTTCTGCTGGAAGAAAGAGGAGTAAGTATTAAAGATATCGCCCATGAATTGAATTCTAGAAGAAAGTAAGTTAGGAATATGGACGCAAATTTCCTAATTGATTGAGATAGAAAGGTCAATTATTTAAAGAGGTAATAGTATGAAAAAGAAAATCTTAGGTGGAACAGGAATTAAAATGACGGAAATGACCCTGGGAGCGTTGACCATGGGGCCACTTCAAGCGAAGCTTTCGTTAGAGGAAGCAAAAAAGGTCATTCTTGCAGCGTTGGATAAGGGTATCAATTCTATTGACACCGCAGAAATGTACGGAATGGATGGACCTATCAAAGCAGCACTTGCTGAATATAGCGGTGAAGTGATACTGGCATCAAAGTCTACAGCAACCTCTTATTCAGAGATGGAGAAAAGTGTTTTAGGTGCATTATCAGGCTTAGGACGTGATTATTTAGATATCTTTTATTTGCATGCAGCCAAGGTGACTCCGGAAGTTTTTCAAGAACGCTCAGGCGCGTTTCAGTGCTTGCTTGATTATAAAAGCAAAGGTGTGATCAGGGCGGTAGGTATCGCTACTCATGTAGTATCCGTAATAGAAAAAGCAGCAGAGGTAAATGAGATAGATGTAGTCTTCCCTTTGATTAATAAAAGAGGGGTGGGAATAGTAGGAGGGACTGCGGCTAACATGGTCAAGGCCATCGAAATAGCTTCCCAAAATGGTAAAGGTGTTGTTGCTATGAAGTCTTTGGCAGGGGGTAACCTGCTCGGAGAGATTAAGGCAGCTTTTTCTTTTGTTCGGAACATCGAAGGAATTACATCTGTAGCTGTAGGGATGTCGCATGTAGATGAAGTGGAAGTTAATTTTAGACTATTTAAGGATGAGGATATCCCAGAATCAGAATTGGAGAGATTAAAATCCACAAAACAGCTGTTTGTTGCTCGGTTTTGCACAGGTTGTGGTACGTGTGTAAAAGCTTGTCCGAATGAAGCTTTAGCTGTTATAGAAGGTATGGTTGTTGTAGACAAGAATAAGTGTATACTATGTGGTTACTGTAATCCAATTTGTCCTGAATTCGCTCTGAGGTTGGTATAGCTACGTGGTGAAGAATGGGTAAAAAAATGGTATAATATACAAGTAATTATGAAATTTGTCGGCATTTCCTTTAAAAATGGAGAAATAGAGATGAAAGAAAAAATTAGCAAAACAGTTACCTTGCCACGACTTAATAAGCTTAACCCTTCACTAGAGAGTACAGCTCTAAAAATTATGGAAGAATCAGGTGAGCTGGCACAGGCTATAGGGAAATTCAGAGGATTGAATGGGGAAACGTTAAGGGTCGAAGAAGATGAGGTAATGCAGCTGGTTGCCCAGGAACTTATGGATGTTGCTCAGACAGCAGTAACTATGATGTTTGTCCTTGAGGAACAGTATGGGATTGATATCGATGAGGTACTTAAGTCCCATGTTGCGAAGCTTCGCCATAAAGGTTACTGCGATTAGCACCTGACTTACACGAAAGGGGATTAACTGGATGTATGACCTTCAGGACCTGAATCCCGTCCAACGGGAAGCCGCCGAATTCAGAGATGGTCCACTTCTTATACTAGCTGGAGCTGGGTCAGGCAAGACTAGAGTTCTGACATATAGGGTGACGCATTTAATTGCTAAAGGAGTGGAACCCTGGAATATTATGGCTATAACATTTACCAATAAGGCTGCTCGAGAGATGAGAGAAAGGGTTTCAACTCTTGTAGGGAGTGAAGGGCAAGGATTATGGGTAGCTACTTTTCACTCAGCCTGTGTACGGATATTAAGACGCGAAATAACAAGACTACCAGGATATACTAGGAGTTTTATCATTTATGATACGACAGACCAATTAACGTTAATTAAAGAATGCTTGAGAGAACTTGACCTTGACGAAAAGAAGTTCGCACCTAGAGCTATCTTAGGGGCCATCAGTGAAGCGAAAAACAAGCTTCTGGACGTATCTTCTTATAAAGCTCAAATTAAGAATTATTTTGAAGAGAATGTCTTTGAGGCTTACGCCAAATATCAGAAAAAACTTGTGGCTAATAGTGCGCTGGATTTTGATGACATTATCATGCTTACAGTTAAAATTTTTAGGGAGAACCCTGATGTTTTGGAAGAATATCAGGAAAGATTCCGCTATATAATGGTTGATGAGTATCAAGATACAAACCATGCGCAATATGTTTTTATTAATCTATTAGCGAAGAAGTATCGTAACCTCTGTGTGGTAGGGGATGATGATCAATCTGTCTATGGCTGGAGGGGAGCTGATGTCCAGAATATTCTTGACTTCGAACGGGATTATCCTGAGGCAAAGGTTCTCAAACTAGAACAAAATTACAGATCTACTCAGAATATTCTGCAGGCAGCTAACCATATCGTCAGCCACAACACCAATCGCAAGCCCAAATCCCTTTGGACAGATAATAATGAGGGAGAGGGGCTGACAGTATATAAAGCCTCCAGTGAGCATGATGAGTCTCGTAATGTTGCCCATAAAATTAAGAAATTAGTTGATGAGGAAGGGAGACCCTACAGAGATTTTGCGGTCCTCTATCGTACCAATGCCCAGTCTAGAGTTCTGGAAGAACATTTCATGAAAGAAGGAATCCCTTACAGGATATTATCTGGGACAAAGTTTTACGAGCGAATGGAAATCAAGGATATCATAGCTTACTTACGTGTGGTTCATAATACTTCCGACACTTTTAATTTCTCTAGGATTGTAAACGTACCGAAAAGAGGTATAGGTAAAGGAACTCTGGATAAAATACGGGAGTATGCCGAAGAACAAGGAATGTCAGTATTTGAATCATTAGAGGAAGCCTCTTTCATCCAGGGTTTACAAGCTAAAGCGATGAACTCTTTGACCAGCTTTTATCAACTTATCCTTAGTTTTAGGAATGAAGCGCAAAAAGGTATACCAGTTACAGAACTCACTGAAAAAATTCTTGAAGAATCAGGTTATCGATCAGCCTTAAAAGCAGAAAATACAGTAGAAGCCCAAGGGAGACTAGAAAACCTTGATGAATTTCTTTCTGTTACAGCCGAGTATGATGATAAAATTCAAGATTATCTCAATGATTATGGCCTCGAAGAAGGACAAAATCAGTTAATTCTAGGAGGATTTCTAGAACAGGTTTCCCTTGTTGCTGAGATAGACAACTATGATGCGGCCGAAGATGCGGTTAAACTTATGACCATGCATAGTGCCAAAGGTCTAGAATTTCCAGTTGTATTTGCCTCTGGCTTTGAAGATGGAATATTTCCAAGTAATAGAAGCCTTCTGGAGGAGCATCAACTTGAGGAAGAACGCAGACTTTGCTATGTAACCATAACCAGAGCAATGGAAAAGTTGTTTATAAGCTATGCAGTGCAAAGAATGCAATATGGACATATCCAAGCAAACTTACCTTCACGTTTTCTTAAAGAAATACCTGAAGGGTTGATTATTGAAGAATCGTCTCATAAGGAAACTTTAGGGAAAGGTTTCGGTACAGGAGAAACTGGCAAAAATCAAGTAAGGAGGAGTTGGAGACAAAGGGGTACTCCTGTAGCGAATACGAACCCAGGTGAGTTTTGTGTGGGAGATAAAGTTATGCACCCGAATTTCGAACAGGGAATTGTAATGTCGGTAAAAGGTGAGGGGCAAGATGCCGAGATTACAGTAGTTTTTAGCGGAGCAGTTAAAAAATTGATTGCAGCATATGCGAAATTGGAAAAGATATAGTTGAGGTATCTTTTATGAGTGATCAATTACGGTTACAAGAGCTTAAAAATAAAATTAAAGAGGCGGACTATCATTATTATGGACTTGATAATCCGATTATCACGGATGCCCAATATGACTCTCTACTAAGAGAACTGATGGAGATCGAGGATAGGCATCCGGAATGGTTAACCCCTGATTCTCCATCCCAAAGAGTGGGAGGAGTGGTTACTTCTCAATTTCCGAAGGTACGACATACTGAGCCACTATTAAGTTTAGATAATGCTTTTAGTGCTGTTGAATTGCAAGAATTTGATAGACGGGTACGGGCAGTGGCACCTAATGCTGAATATGTGGTAGAACTCAAAATCGACGGCTTAACCGTAGCCCTTACCTATGAAGAAGAGGTGTTAGTCAGGGGAGCGACTCGTGGAGATGGTGAAGTAGGAGAAGAGATTACTGCCAATGCAAGAACGATTAGAGCGGTTCCGCTTCAACTTCAAGAACATATCCTAAAATTTAAAATCCCTCAGATTGATATTCGGGGTGAGGGGTATATGCCCAAAGAGTCTTTCCTTCGGTTGAATACTGCGAGAGAAGAAGAAGGTCTGGCTCTGTTTGCTAATCCCCGTAATGCTGCTGCTGGTTCTTTAAGGCAACAGGATTCAGGCATAACTGCTCAGCGTAGACTTGGTTTTTTTGCCTATCAGTTATGGCAGGCAGAACAACTAGGTCTGAAAACACAGGCTCAAGTAATTGATGTTCTAAGCCAATTAGGCTTTCAAGTAAACCGTAATTATAGAAAATTAACGACAATTGAAGAAGTTATACACTATTGTGAACAGATGGCTGACCAAAGACATAGCTTTGCTTATGAGATTGATGGCTTGGTTATTAAGGTTAATCACTTTGATCACCAAAGAGAACTTGGTTATACTTCTAAGAGCCCACGGTGGGCGATTGCTTATAAATTTCCAGCGGAACAAGTGGAGACAAAAGTTTTAAGTATTGAGCTTAATGTAGGTAGAACCGGTGTACTTACCCCGACTGCAATCCTCAAGGATGTGTCTGTTGCTGGTTCTACTGTGAGCAGAGCTACGCTACATAACCTGGATAATATAAGGCAGAAAGATATCAGAATTGGAGACTATGTACTTATCCATAAAGCTGGGGATGTCATTCCCGAGGTTATCCGACCCATGCTTGATAAAAGGGATGGGTCAGAAAGAATTTTTGAGATGCCCAGCGAATGTCCTGCTTGTGGGAGCGATGTTTTTAGATTAGAAGGAGAAGCAGCTCACCGCTGTGTGAATATCTCTTGTCCTTCCCGTCAGAAGGAAGCCATATTTCACTTTGTGTCCCGAGATGCTATGAATATTGATGGGCTAGGACC
>JAGXFZ010000060.1 GCA_024637055.1 Gracilibacter sp.
GAATAAGGAAGACATAATTGCTGATCTACCCTTAATGGCTAAATTGGAGATAAATAATGTTGGCAAAGTTCAAAAAAAAGAGCTTCCAGTTAACCCCCCATTAACAACCAATAATCCGTGTGAGAACGAGATACTGCAATTTCTGACTGATGTTCCTCTTCATATAGATAGACTAACATCACTTTGCTCTTTTTCTCCTCAAGAAATAGCTCTTAGCCTGCTAGAAATGCAACTTTCCGGCAGAGTAATCCAGCTTCCAGGACAGCATTATGTATTACAGCGTTAAGACCGTTTAAGACTTAAATATTTTAATAATAATATCTAAGGGAAATAATTATATTTGTGATATGCGCAGAAAATTGGTATATTGGTTTTATTATTTTTTCACAAAACTAAAAAGAAAGCTCTATTGAGGTGAATTATGTCCAAGACTCTTGTTATCGTAGAATCTCCAGCTAAGGCTAAGTCTATAAGTAAATTTTTATCTAGGAATTATCAAGTAAAGGCTTCGCTTGGTCATTTGCGTGATTTACCTAAAAGTCAGATTGGTGTGGATGTCGATAATGACTTTGAACCTAAGTATATCGCGATTAGAGGACGTGGAGATCTTATTAAAGAATTGAAAGCAGCAGCTAAGTCTGCTGATAAAGTACTGTTAGCATCAGACCCTGATAGAGAAGGGGAGGCTATCGCTTGGCACCTTGGACATTTACTTGGACTCGATTCCACTAAGAATATCCGAGTAGAATTCAATGAAATTACCAAGAATACCGTTCAAAATGCTATTAAGAACCCCAGAATGATTGATATGCATCGTGTTGACGCGCAACAAGCTAGGAGAGTATTGGATAGACTAGTGGGATATAAGCTTAGTCCTTTGCTTTGGAGAAAAGTAAAAAAAGGACTTAGCGCTGGTCGTGTTCAGTCTGTTGCTGTTCGTTTAATTTACGACCGAGAAGAGGAAATACGTAACTTTGATCCAGAGGAGTACTGGACACTTATTGCTGAGCTTCTCTGCCAAGGAGGAAATTTTGTTGCCAAACTTCTTCATAAGAAAGGTAAGAAGATTACCATTTCCAGCAAAGAAGAGATGGAACAGGTACTGCAAGATTTAAAAGCAGCAGTGTTTACAATAGGTGATGTCAAAACCAAAGAGAAGAAGAAACAACCGGCGCCTCCTTTCACAACGAGTAGTTTGCAACAGGAAGCGTATCGTAAGCTTAATTATAGTCCCAAAAAGACAATGATAATTGCGCAACAACTTTATGAAGGTATTGAATTAGGGAAAAGTGGGACTATGGGTCTAATCACTTATATGCGTACTGATTCAGTCAGGGTTTCGGATACTGCCCAAGAAGAGGCGAAAGAATTAATCTTTGAAAACTATGGCGAGCAGTTTTATCCTGAACAACCAAGGAAGTTTTCTGCCAAAGGAAAAACCCAAGAAGCTCATGAAACAATCAGACCGACTTCTGTGTGGAGAACTCCTGAATCTATCAAAGAATTTTTAAGTAGAGATCAACATAAATTATATCGCTTAATCTGGGAAAGATTCATAGCTAGTCAAATGAGTTCTGCTGTCTATGATACGGTTACGGTTGATGTCCAAAGTGGAGAGTATACCTTTAGAGCAAATGCTTCTACAGTCAAATTTCCAGGATACCTTAGTGTATATGAAGAAAGCCTTGATAATCCAGAAAAACAAGAAAATGAAGATGGTTGTCTGACGGGAGAATTTCAAACAGGTGAAAAACTGAAAATGGTGAAGATTGAAGAAAAACAACATTTTACAGAACCACCTTCACGTTTTACGGAAGCTTCACTCGTCAAAAAAATGGAGGAAGAAGGAATAGGAAGACCCAGCACCTTCGCTCCCACTATTGAAACCATCCAAACTAGAGGATATGTAGTCCGAGAAGAAAAAAAATTAGTCACCACGGAACTTGGTGAAATTGTAGTATCCTTACTAAAAGAACATTTTCCTAATATTGTAGACTTAGAATTCACAGCCAATATGGAAAAAAAGCTTGACGATGTTGAGGAAGGTCAAGCTCCTTGGAAAACTATTATTCGAGATTTCTATAGTCCTTTTGCTGAAACTCTTGATAAGGCTGAAGAGAAGATAGGGAAAATCAAAATTGAAGATGAAGTTTCAGACGAAGTTTGTGAAAACTGTGGTCGTAATATGGTCATAAAAATGGGACGATTCGGTAAGTTCTTGGCCTGTCCTGGATTTCCGGATTGTAAAAATGCCAAGCCGCTCTTAGAAGAGATAGGGGTTAATTGTCCAGAGTGCGGGGAAAAACTAGTTGTAAGACGATCCAAAAAAGGACGTAAGTTTTATGGATGTAGCAAATATCCGGATTGTAACTTCATAGCGTGGGAGAAACCTTCTCCATATCCCTGCCCCAGATGTAACAGCCTTATGACAGAAAAAAACACAAAGAAAGAAAAAAAATACGTTTGTACAAATAAAGAATGTAGGCATATAGAAGAGAATAAAGAGATTGGACAGAACTAGAAATATTGCAATGGAATAAAGGTGAAAATGATGATGGATAGTAGTATTAAGATTATCGGGGCTGGTTTAGCTGGTGCTGAAGCAGCTTGGCAGCTGGCGGAGCGTGGGATTAAGGTAGAACTATATGAGATGCGGCCTTTCAAATCCACTCCTGCTCACTGTACTGATAATTTCGCAGAATTGGTTTGCAGTAATTCCCTAAGAGCAGCGGGTTTAGAAAATGCAGTTGGATTATTAAAAGAAGAAATGCGCAGATTGGATTCTCTTATTATCAGAACAGCAGATGAAACAGCGGTCCCTGCCGGTGGGGCCTTAGCTGTTGATCGCCAACTCTTCGCGGAAAAGATAACAGATGTTGTTACCAATCATCCCAATATTACTGTATTCAGGGAAGAAATTAAAAAAATACCTATGAATAGCAATGTAATTGTCGCTTCTGGTCCATTAACTTCAGATGACCTGGCAGAGGATATCATCAAGGTTACCGGAGAAGAAGCGCTTTCTTTTTTTGATGCAGCAGCTCCTATAGTTGAGTTGGAAACCGTAGATATGAATAAAGCTTTCTGGGCATCGCGTTATGATAAAGGAGATGCCGATTACCTGAACTGCCCTATGACGAAGGAAGAATATGATAAGTTCTATGAAGAGTTAATAAATGCTGAAGCTGCTGAAATTAAAGGGTTTGAGAATAAACAAGTATTTGAAGGTTGTATGCCAATAGAGATAATGGCGAGCAGGGGATATATGACAATGGCCTTCGGCCCATTAAAGCCTGTAGGGATAACTAACCTACACACTGGAAAAAGCCCCTTCGCAGTTGTTCAATTACGCAAAGAAAATACTCAAGGCTCACTACTGAACCTTGTCGGTTTTCAAACTCATCTTAAGTGGGGGGAACAAAAAAGAGTGTTTCGACTAATCCCAGGGTTAGAAAACGCTGAATTTGCTCGCTATGGTGTCATGCATAGAAATACTTTTCTCAATGCACCGAAGGTCTTGAATGCCGACTTCAGCTGTCGTCTCAGACCTGATTTATTCTTTGCAGGACAAATAACAGGGGTAGAAGGCTACGTCGAGTCTGCGGCCAGTGGACTGCTGGCAGGATTGAATGTCTGGCAAAGGATTCAAGAAAAAGATACTTTTGTATTTCCTGCTGAGACAGCCCTTGGTGGCCTAGCGCGTCATCTAGAAGGATCTCCAAGTGTTAATTTTCAACCGATGAATGTTAATTTTGGATTAATCCCACCGCTGAAAGAAAGGGTCAAAGGAAAGAGAGAAAAGAATTCGCGTATTTCGCAGCGGGCGTTAACAGCATTGGATAACTACAAAGCAGAATATCAAATCTAAATATTAGCACTTGTCACTGAAGAGTTACGAACCACGAACCTCGATAAGACGGGAGGCTAAAAAGTATGTTAGCATATCAAAGTCTAGATGATTTCTCCGCCTATTTAACTGCTAAAAACTTTTCGGAATTAACTATTTCGGCTTATCAGACGGATCTTCTTCAGTTTTTAGCTTATGCTGCACATGAACTTGGAAAAGATATTGAAGAACTTGATGTTCGAGAAGTAGACAAATACATAGCGCGAAGTTACACAGGTTTTATGACAGAAAGAAAGTTAAACAGAAAAAGCATTGCCCGTAAACTGGCGGCCATCCGCTCATTTTATAAATATTTATGCAGACAGGGGCTTGTTCCTCAAAGTCCTGTCCAGAAAATTACAACTCCCAAGATGGGAAAGAATCTTCCCCGCTTCCTTTTTCGTGAGCATATTGAGAAACTGCTTGGAACACCACAGACTGAAACGAAAAATGGGTGGAGAGACCAACTAATACTTGAGTTATTATATGGATCTGGCCTAAGAGTTAGTGAACTGGTTGGACTTAATATTACAGATGTAGATCTAAGTAGTAGCCTCCTACGAGTGAAGGGTAAAGGTCGCAAAGAAAGAATAGTACCTTTGACAGAACCCACGAAGAAAGCGATAGATGCTTACCTAAGTGTTAGAACAGATTCTGAAGTAGCACTAATACTTAATTACAAAGGTTCACGCCTTACGTCTCGATCCGTACGGCGGATAATTGACAAGTTAGAAAAGAAGGCGAATCTTAACCAACATGTTCATCCTCACATGCTTAGACATACTTTTGCCACCCATCTCCTAGATGGAGGAGCGGATTTAAGAAGTGTTCAAGAACTGCTAGGGCACAAAAAGCTTTCATCGACACAGATTTATACTCACTTAACCAGGGAAAAGTTACGGCATGTCTATATGGACTCTCACCCCAGAGCTAAATTGACCTAAGTTTTCACAAAAACGTGTATAATTATGAAAATTTACTTGACGCTAATCATTATAATCAAGTAAACTTCCAATTAAGGAGGTAGTTCAATGTTTCACGCAACAACTATTCTTGCCATAATGAAAGATGGGAAAGTAGCTTTGGCTGGAGACGGTCAAGTTACTCTTGGTCAGGCAACTGTAATAAAACACGGTGCTCGTAAAGTGCGACGTCTATATCATGGTAAAGTACTAGCTGGCTTTGCAGGCTCAGTAGCCGATGCCTTTACTCTTTTCGAAAAATTTGAGGGTAAGCTAGAAGAATTTCACGGGAACTTACAAAGAGCTGCAGTGGAGTTAGCCAAACAGTGGCGTACTGACAGGATGTTAAGAAATCTCGAAGCATTATTGATAGTTGCTGATAAAGATAGCCTACTACTTGTTTCAGGATCTGGAGAAGTCATAGAACCTGATGATGGTATTGTTGCTATAGGTTCAGGAGGTAATTATGCTTTAGCTGCAGCAAGGGCCTTGGCAAATCATACAGATTTAAGTGCTGGAGAATTGGTGCAAGAAGCTATGAAAATAGCAGCTTCGATATGTGTGTATACTAATGACAACATCATTGTCGAAGAGCTGGAGGTAATAGACTAATGGAACAATTGACACCAAGAGAGATAGTATCCGAACTAGATAAATATATCGTAGGTCAAAACGGTGCTAAAAGAGCGGTAGCTATCGCTCTGCGCAATAGATACCGCCGCTCGCTTCTTCCCCTTGACCTGCAAGATGATGTTCTGCCCAAAAATATCTTAATGATAGGACCTACTGGGGTAGGGAAGACTGAAATCGCACGAAGATTGGCAAAACTGGTTAAAGCTCCGTTTACTAAAGTAGAAGCGACTAAGTTTACTGAGGTTGGATATGTAGGCCGCGATGTAGAGTCAATAATACGAGATTTGACAGAGATAGCGTTACGGATGGTTAAAGCTGAAAAAGTTAGTGAGGTTGAGTCTCAGGCTGGGAAGAATGCTGAGAAAAGACTTCTGGATTTAATATCAGGGAAGAAGAAAGAATCACCGAGTGTGAATCCTTTCCAGTTCTTATTTGGCCAAGAAGAGGAAAAAAAGGAGAAAGAAAGCTCTGAATCTCCAGAAATGGAACAGGATAAGGACTTCTTATATCAAAAATTACAAAATGGTGAACTAGAAGAATTAGTTATTGAGATTGAAGTTGAAGAAAATCCTGCATATTCAGATATGCTTGGAGGAACCGGACTTGAGTTGGGGATTAATCTTCAGGATATGATGTCTGGAATGTTTCCCAAAAAACGTAAGCAAAAGAAAGTGAAAGTGAAAGAAGCCCGCAGAATACTCACTCAGGAAGAGGCTCAAAACCTGATTGACCATGATGAGGCCGTGCAGGAAGCGATCCGAAGGACAGAACAAGAAGGAATAGTCTTTCTTGATGAGATAGATAAGATTGCCGGCAAAGAAAATAGCGGTCCTGATGTTTCGCGTGGTGGTGTACAAAGAGATATCCTACCGCTTGTAGAAGGCTCAACTGTCATGACGAAATATGGAGCAGTTAAGACAGATCATATTTTGTATATTGCTGCAGGAGCATTTCATGTTGCCAAACCATCCGACTTAATTCCTGAATTACAAGGACGGTTTCCCATTCGGGTAGAGCTAGAATCTCTTAGTGTTGCTGACTTCAAAAGAATCTTAACTGAGCCCGAAGCTTCGCTTATTAAACAGTATAGTGCGTTACTATCTACCGAAGGGATAAACGTTGAATTTTCGGATAATGCTATAGAAGAAATTGCAGAAATCGCATATAATGTGAATTCATCGACTGAAAATATTGGTGCTAGAAGATTACACACCATCGTTGAAAAAGTTTTAGAAGAGCTATCGTATGAAGCTTCAGAACTTCCTGAAGACTATAAAGTCACAATTAACAAAGAGTACATCCATAAAAGAGTTGGGGATGTCGCAAAAAATCAAGATTTGTCTAAATATATACTTTAAATTTTCAAACAATTCATATATACTTAAACAAGAGCGATTGTAATTTCGTAATATATGGGAAAAATACCTGTATTAAAGGGGGTAAATAAATGGAAACTTTACTTGATAAAACCAGGGCAATTAACAAACTGATTCAAGGAGCTGCTGGAAAACCTGTGGATTTTGACGAAATGGCTAAAGTCCTAAGTGAAAAAATTCTAGCCAATTGTTATATTGTAGGTCGTAGAGGTAAGATTCTCGGCTATAGATTCCTCGAGGGTTTTAGTTGTGATGAGATGGAAGAAATCGTCCTCCATACCGAGCGCTTTCCCGAGAGTTATAATGATGGACTGTTAAGAATTACTGAGACAAAGGCAAATACGAATCAGACTGAGAACCATTGTGTTTTTAATAAACATGAAAAATGTGGGTTTAACAATAAAATCACCACAATTGTACCGATACTTGGTGGCGGTGACCGGATGGGTACCCTAGTCTTAGCTAAGTATGATGAACAGTTTACTGCTGCAGATCTTATACTTGGCGAATATGGTTCAACCGTAGTAGGGATGGAGATCCTTAGAGTCAAGGCTGAACAGGCTGAAGAAGAAGCTAGGAGGAAGGCAGCCGTACAGATCGCGGTTGGAACCCTCTCATATTCTGAACTTGAAGCAGTAGAACATATATTTGCTGAACTTGGTGGTGGCGAAGGCTTGCTTGTTGCAAGTAAAATTGCTGATAGAGTCGGGATTACCCGTTCTGTTATCGTCAATGCTCTTCGAAAATTTGAATCAGCAGGTGTTATTGAGTCCAAATCACTTGGAATGAAAGGAACCTATATTAGGGTTCTAAATGATTATCTCCTAGACGAACTAGATAAATATGTTAAACATCACAGATAAGGGTTTGATATTATGGAAGGAAACGAATATGTCTACCGTATAAGACCTTTGGTTGTCCCTGGACTAGCGTTTATTATCCTCTACCCTATAATAGTTGGCGCATTGAGCTATCTACTTAATCTTCCTGAATTATACTTGAGGATATTCTCCTGGATCTATATAGTTTCAACGATATTTCTCTTGTTAACATGGCTAACTGCTCGAAGTAAGAGAATTATTGTTGAAGGTAATATTATAGTTTTCCGATCAATATTTGGTCGGCAAATACTAGAACCAAAAGATATTCGCAAAGCATCTTTCTATTGGGTATCAAGGAGCGAAGAAGTCGTTCAGATTAGAGCTGGCAAAAAGATTTACTATCTTTCAAATCTATATTTCCCGTTTAACGAACTGCTGACAGATTTAGAACAATTCATCTTGAATCATAATATACGTTCTAATCTAGCCAGCCATTATGGGACAGAATAAACGTTACATTGCTAGATAATAAATTGTTGCAATAGGTAAACGGGTATGATATTCTATTCGCAGTGTTGATTTAGAATACACACGCAGTGGGACTTAGCGTACATTGTTCCTTGTCAAATTTTGATGAGGGGTACCGAGGATGAACCTGCGGAGGAAAAAAACAATATATGAGAGGAGGTGTAACACAATGGCTGTAATTTCTATGAAACAATTGCTAGAAGCCGGTGTACACTTCGGTCACCAGACCAGACGTTGGAATCCTAAGATGGCACGCTACATCTTTACAGAGAGAAATGGCATCTACATTATCGACTTGCAGAAAACTGTTAAGAAGGTTGATGAGGCCTATAATTTTGTAAGGGATATAGCTACCAATGGAGGAAGTGTTTTATTCGTTGGTACAAAAAAACAAGCTCAAGAATCCGTTAAGGATGAAGCTGAGCGTTGTGGCATGTACTTCATCAACGAACGTTGGTTAGGCGGAATGCTAACGAACTTCCAAACCATTCAAAAAAGAGTTCAAAGATTACACGAACTTGAAAAAATGGAAGCTGAGGGAGTTTTTGATGTTCTTCCCAAGAAAGAAGTCGCTTCTCTTCGCCATGAAATGGGCAAACTTGAGCGATTCTTGGGTGGTATCAAGTATATGAAAAAGCTACCTGATGCATTATTTATAGTCGATCCTCGTAAAGAGAGAATCGCGGTTGCTGAAGCAAGACGACTGAATATCCCTATCGTAGGCATAGTTGATACCAACTGTGATCCTGATGAGATTGATGTTGTCATACCTGCTAATGATGATGCAATCAGAGCAGTGAAGTTACTCACATCAAAAATGGCTGATGCAGTAATTGAAGGTCAACAAAGCAACATTGATGCTGCTGAAGAACAACAAAGTGAAGAAACTGTTGAAGAATAGAGATTTAACAGGGTGATAAAAGTGTCTGTTGAAAAATTCAGGTGGCGTAAAATACCACCTGAAACGTTTATCACGAAGTAAGCGGCCGTAGACCTCCACTTTTTCAATGATGTGGGGATAACGGTCGCTAACTTCCTGATAGAGGTTTCACTTGATGTAAAGGAGGGTTTAGTTTATGGCTGAAATCACAGCGGCTCTAGTTAAGGATTTAAGGGAGAGAACTGGAGCTGGGATGATGGATTGTAAAAAGGGACTTGTAGAATGCAATGGTGATCTGGAAAAAGCTATCGATTACCTCAGAGAAAAAGGTTTAGCAGCTGCTGCTAAAAAAGAAGGACGTATTGCTGCTGAAGGATTAGTTGAATCTTACATTCACGGAGAAGGGCGTATCGGAGTATTGGTTGAAATCAACTGCGAGACCGATTTTGTTGCTCGTGGTGATGAGTTCAAACAGTTAGCCAGAGATATAGCTATGCAAATAGCTGCTGCAAAACCTCTTTACGTTAATACTGAAGATGTCCCGACTGAGACAATAAATCATGAAAAAGAGATTTTAAGGGCTCAGGCTCTCAACGAAGGTAAACCTGAAAAGATAGTAGATAAAATGGTTGAAGGCCGTATTGATAAGTTCTATAAAGAAGTTTGCCTTATGGAACAGCCGTTTATCAAAGATCCAGATATTGTAATAAAAGACTTGGTTGTACAAAAAGTAGCTAAAATCGGTGAGAAAATTTCTATTCGTAGATTTGCCCGTTATGAACTGGGCGAAGGAATTGAAAAGCGACAAGATAACTTTGCCGACGAGGTTATGAAAGAAATAAATTGTTAATAAAGAGAACACTTCGGTGTTCTCTTTTTCCAGAGAAAAGGATTTTCATCTTTAGTGTAGAAATAAATAATGTACGGAGGTTCTTTCATGACTACTTCACGTTACCGTAAGGTTATTCTCAAATTGAGCGGTGAGGCACTTGCAGGAGATCAAGGTTTCGGTATTGCTCATGATATGCTAGTAGCGGTGGCAAAACAAGTAAGTGAAGTGCAAAAACTTGGAGTGGAAATGGCGCTAGTAGTCGGTGGAGGAAATATCTGGAGAGGGATTTCAGGTAGTTCTCAAGGTATGGATAGGGCAACTGCAGATTATATGGGGATGCTGGCTACGGTGATGAATGCGCTTGCTTTGCAGGACGCACTCGAACAGTATAATATTCAAACTAGAGTATTATCAGCTATCGAAATGAGGCAGATAGCAGAACCTTATATCAGAAGAAGAGCTATTCGTCATATGGAAAAGGGCAGGATTGTAATTTTTGCGGCAGGTACAGGTAATCCTTACTTTTCTACCGATACCACAGCAGCCTTAAGAGCTGCTGAATTAGAGGCTGAAGTTATTCTAATGGCTAAAAGAGTAGATGGAGTCTATGATTCTGATCCCCTAAAAAACCCTGATGCTAAAAAATTCTCTAAGCTAAGCTATATTGATGTTCTAAATAAAGGTTTGGGAGTCATGGATTCAACTGCAACTTCCTTGTGTATGGATAACAATATTCCTATAATTGTTTTCAACCTCAACAAAAATGGTAATATTATTAAAGCACTTCAAGGAGAACCTATTGGAACCTATGTAGGGAGGGACTAATATTGATTAGTGATATTATGAATGAAGCTGAAGACAGAATGAAGAAGACTGTCGATGTACTCCGTAAGGAATTAGCATCAGTACGTGCTGGACGAGCTAATCCCGCTATGTTGGAAAAAATAACAGTTGACTATTATGGCACGCCTACCCCAGTAAACCAGCTTGCTAATATTTCTATTCCAGAATCAAGAATGCTTGTAATCCAGCCATGGGACAAGACTTCAATGCCGGCTATTGAAAAAGCCATCTTAAAATCTGATTTAGGTTTGACGCCTTCTAACGATGGTGTCGTAATACGATTGGCTATTCCTCAATTAACAGCTGAAAGACGTACTGAAATCGTTAAGACTGTTAAAAAGAAAGCTGAAGAAAACAGAGTTGCTGTTAGGAATATCAGACGAGAATTAATTGATGATATTAAGAAGGTAGAGAAAGAAAAAATAGTTTCCGAGGATGAGTCCAAAAAAGGTCAAGAAAAGGCACAGAAACTTACAGATAAATATATCAAAGATATAGATGATGTACTCGGCAAAAAAGAAACTGAAATAATGGAAGTGTAATATTTTGAGTTGGCTCGGAATAAAGTGGAATGATGTTGTTAAAGAGTTAACGGAAGAAAGAATTGATTATAGCTACGATATAACATATCCAACTGGAAAAACTATTCCAAGCGGGGAGTTACGCGTAGTTAGGTGGAAACAGGTGGAAGGGAAATTCCAATTTGTTGTACTACATGACAGATTTATAAAGTAAGCCAACAAAAGTGGCCCCCTATCGAAGGGGGTTTTTCCACAGAAAAGGGTAATCGAGGTTCGGGGTTCGTAGTTTCAAATCCATCGAATATCGAAAGTCGAATATCGAATATCGATTTTTGGGGTGTGTAATGATTAATATTTGGAAAACGAATAAGAACAAGAAAATACTGGATAACCTAGATAGAGATAGACTCCCTCTCCATATCGCTATTATTATGGATGGGAACGGTAGGTGGGCACGGCAAAGAGGACTGCCAAGAACCGTTGGCCATCGAGCAGGAGTCGAAGCGCTAAGGGGAATCGTACAATGTTGTTCCCAAATAGGAATAAAGTATCTTACCGTATATGCTTTTTCCACTGAGAATTGGAAAAGACCCCAATATGAGATTGGGATACTTATGTCTTTGTTGAAAGAATACATACGTCTCGAATTGAAAGAACTTCATAGTAATGAAGTTAGAATTCACGTGCTAGGGAATATAAGTCAACTTCCTAAAGATGTTGGTGAGCAAGTTCTAAAGGCTTGTGATAAAACCCGTAATAATAAGGGCTTAGTTCTTAATCTGGCTCTTAATTATGGAGGCAGGGCGGAGATTATTCAGGCACTTCAGGCAATCGTTGATGATGTTATAAATAATAATTTGTCTTTAGAAAGTATTAATGAAGAAGTATTTGCGAACTATTTATATACAGCAGATTGCCCTGACCCAGACTTAGTAATCAGGACCTCAGGTGAGATGAGATTAAGCAATTTCTTACTCTGGCAGGCAGCATATTCCGAGATAGTTGTAGTTGATGAGTGCTGGCCAGATTTTAAAGAAGAATCCCTCCTTGATACAATTCGTGTCTATCAGAATAGAGACCGGAGATTTGGCGGGATTAAGAAGGTAGAGGAATAATAATGGTAAAAAGAATAATTAGCGCCTTAATCGGTGCACCACTTTTACTGGGTGTAACCTGGTTAGGGGGAATCTATCTAGCTGTAACAATTCTAATCCTTGCTTTACTTGCTCTCAAAGAATTCCTTAATATAGGACAACAAGCTAAACTGACTACAAATACTGGTCTGATATTTTTTTTCTGTACGCTTTGGTTGTTGATATTTGTAATAGGGTATACACAGTGGTTACTTCCGTTGGGGATTATCTGGTTTATTATTGTTTTTGCTAGCTATGCTTTATCCTACCCTGACAAATCCTATACTGAAGCTTCTTACAACTTTTTTGCTTTGATTTATCCGGTAGCCCTCTTTACATACCTGTATTATCTAAGAGAACTACCGAATGGTTTCTTGTGGTGTATCTATGTATTTGTAACAGTATGGATTACTGATACAGGTGCTTATGTAACAGGTAATGCCATTGGCAAAAGAAAACTTGCCCCTCGGGTTAGCCCTAATAAGTCTGTAGAGGGAGCTTTAGGAGGCTTAATTGCAGCAATTTCATCAGGATTACTTTTCTGGATGTGGACAGGGCTAGGGTCATTATTTGTGATTGTTTTGTTGTCACTTATAATTAGTATTGTTTCACAGATGGGAGATTTGTTTGAGTCAGCTATTAAAAGGAGTGCAGGAGTTAAAGACTCTGGCAATCTGATACCGGGACATGGAGGTATTCTCGATAGATTCGATAGTTTCCTTTTCGCTATACCTATAGTATATTTTGCTTTAATGCTTGGATTGGTGGTATAACTTTATGAGTGATGCTAAGAAGGGTGAAGTTAAAAAGACTCCTTTAAGAATTAATCTAAATAGGTTAATTGTTGTAGCGTCTTTACTACTGTTACTTAAGCTATTTACTTACATTGTTCAGGAATTTATTCCGGTTTTTGGTTTGGTTATGGGCCAAATATTCTCAGCACTTTTTCCTTTTATCATTGCTTTTATTTTAGCTTTTCTTATTGAGCCTTTAGTTTCAAAACTTATCAAAATATTTAAGATGAAAAGGGTTTATGCTTCGCTTCTCGTATTAACAGTCGTACTTATCTCTTTAGTTTTATTGTTAATATTTCTGGGAAGTAGGTTATATAGAGAGCTTGCGGAACTAGCAACAACAATGCCGGCTATGTATGAAAAAACGATTACTTTAATCGCTGAAAAGAGCTTAGTCTTTCAAAAATATATTGAACTTAATCCAGAGATTCAGAATGCGATTAATTCATCAACGCAAGAATTGATTTCCTCGCTACAGACTATAATCAAAACAGGTAGCATGGCTTTACTTAGTTTTCTCGGGTCTCTTCCAGGCTTTATGATCGTAATTGTCATTGCCACGGTTGCTACGCTAATAATGAGTATCAGTTTCCCTCTAGTCAAGGAATGGTTTTTCCAAAGGATCAAAGGCAAACATAATGCTAAAACAAGAGCTGTAGCCTCCGATCTTGGTTCAGCATTAGTAGGGTATCTAAGGGCGATGACTATCCTGGTATCTGTAACTGCCTTAGTGTCAACTATTGGTTTGCTATTGATAGGTAATAAGTATGCGCTTACCCTAGGTATACTTGCAGGCCTCCTTGATTTATTGCCAATAATAGGACCCTCTCTGATATTTGTCCCTTGGACCATTGTCCTGTTGTTTACAGGTCAACTCACACTTGCTCTAAAAATACTTATAATATACCTCGTAGCAACTGTAATTCGTGTAGCCTTAGAACCGAAGGTAATGTCTCAGAATATCGGCATACATCCTCTACCAACTTTAATATCGGTATATGTTGGCTTAAAACTTCTGGGTGTAGCCGGTCTGATAATAGGTCCAGGCCTTGTTGTTTTCTATGAGGCGCTACGCAAAGCAGGAGTGTTCAAAAAAGGAGAATAATTCGTGAAGACCATTTCTATTTTAGGATCAACTGGTTCAATAGGAACTCAAACATTGGAGGTCGTTAGGGCTTCAGCTGAAAAATTGGGGGTACATTCTCTGGCGGCATATTCTAACGTGGATATGTTAGAAGAGCAAGTAAGGGAGTTTAAACCTAAAATAGCTGTTCTAATGGATTTGGACTCTGCCCTAGAGTTGAAGAAGCGAATAAAAGATCTTCCTGTGGAAGTCTTAACAGGGATGGACGGCTTGACTGAAGCAGCTGTTGCTAATAGTATTGACACCGTTGTAACAGCAGTTAGTGGAAGAATTGGCTTGGAACCTACGTTAGCTGCCTTAAAGGCTAAAAAGAATATTGCCCTAGCTAATAAAGAGACTCTGGTAGCCGCCGGGGAACTAGTTATGAAAACTGCAAAACAAAATAACTGTTCAATTATTCCGGTAGATAGTGAACACTCGGCGGTATTCCAGTGTTTAAACGACAAAAAGTCTTTAGTTAAGAAAATAATATTAACAGCCTCTGGAGGACCTTTTCTAGGTTGGGAAAAGGCGAGACTTTCTAAGGTAACCAAGGACATGGCCTTGAAGCATCCCAACTGGGCAATGGGGGCAAAAATAACGATAGATTCAGCAACCATGATGAATAAAGCGTTGGAAGTCATAGAAGCGAAGTTTTTATTTGGGATGGACTATGAAGCAATAAGTGTTCTTATTCATCCTCAAAGTATTGTCCATTCCATGGTGGAGTATATAGACGGTTCGGTGATTGCTCAGATGGGCGTTCCGGATATGAGACTTCCCATTCAATATGCCCTTAGTTATCCCAATCGCTGGCCCTTATGTTTTGAGCAACTTGAATTGGCTGGAAAGACCCTAACCTTCCTACAGCCAGATGAAGAGGCTTTTCCCTCTCTCAAACTTGCTTATGAATGTGGGAAAAAGGGAGGAACATTACCGGCCGTCATGAATGCGTCTAATGAGATTTGTGTACATGCTTTTCTAACTGGCAGCATAGAATACCTTGAGATGTTTGAAGTTATACAGCAAGTATGCAGAGAGCATAAAGTTATGCCAGCAGATAACTTAGAAAAAATATTAACTGCTGATCTTTGGTCCCGAGAACGATCTGAAGAGATAATTAGAGAAGATCTCAAAAAAGTGTGAGGTGAAATCGTTTGCTTACTACTATTTCAATAATTCTGGTTTTTGGCCTAATGGTCATGGTTCATGAATTTGGCCATTTTATTGTTGCTAAGAGAGCAGGCATAAAGGTGTTAGAATTTGCTTTTGGTATAGGGCCGAAGGTTTTTGGGATTCAAGGTAAGGAAACCTTGTATTCTATTAGACTTTTCCCTCTAGGAGGCTTTGTAAGGTTTCTTAGTGCAGAAGAACTTGAAGCAAAAGATAGAGAAAACCAAGGGGAACCATATCATAAAAGTTTCGAGAGCAAAACAATTTTCCAGAGAATGTCTGTCATAGTTGCCGGATCATTCATGAATTTTCTACTTGGTGCGGTGCTATTTATAATCATATTTGCCTGGTTTGGAATGCCAGTTGCTAGTGGCGAGAACGCTATTGGAGAAGTAATGGAAGATAAACCAGCTGCAGCCATAGGGCTAAAAGCAGGCGATCGCATTTTGGCTATTAATGGTATAGAAACCCCAGATTGGATATCTGTTACAGAGCAGATACATGCTAAGCCAGGAGAAGCAATCGATTTTAAGATAGAGAAGGCCGATACGAAGGAAATTGTGAATCTGGAAATCATTCCAGAATATGATCAACAAACAGATAGAGGGATTATTGGGATATTGCCCGAAGTGAGTAATACAAAAGTATCAGTTTTTGAAGCAACAAAATTAGGGTTACAACAAACAGTTGATTTTACGAAAATGATTATTTCCTATATCATACAGATGATAACAGGAGAAATGCCTGTTGAATTAGGCGGTCCGGTAGCTGTAGCTCAAGTCATTGGAGAGGGCGCTAGGCAAGGAATCTCAAATTTATTAGGACTAACAGCCATTTTGAGTATACAATTTGGAATCTTGAACCTTCTACCTATTCCAGCTCTGGACGGGGGACAACTCACCGTACTGGCTTATGAAGGAATAAGAGGTAAGCCAATGAGTGCGGAGAAGAAAGGTTGGATTCAGCTAGCAGGTTTTGTGATGCTTATTTCTCTGATGTTGGCAGTGACTTATCAGGATATATTGAGGATACTGACGGATTAGAGTTGGTTTTATATGGCCGCTTATCTGTAACGGGAGAGCTGCAGCGGAGCAAGTGCTTTTCGGCAATAGCCACCTCCTGTGGCTAACTGCCGCGCTACGCAATCCATGCTCCGCTTGTCGCACATGCTACGCTACAGCTCAGATGAAGAGTATAGTATAAGCTTGCCATATGTGGAATTGAGGCTGGGCTGCACTTGTTGTGTACGCTGCGGTGTAGCTTGGAAATAGCATTGTGGGTTGTAGCTGTCCGTGCTCCGAGTGCTCCTGCTTTCATGGGGTAGATGTGCTGCAGTATGCACGGCATAGCGGAGCATGGATGCGGAGCGCGGCAATTAACGCCAAGGAGGGCGTTACTGCCGAAGAGTGCATACTGCAGTGCAGCTACCCTACTTGCATGAAGGCAAGAGCTGCGGTGTAGCTAAGATGATAGTTCGGTTCAATTTGTCGTATGTGGCATTGGGAGGTTAGGGTTTTGCAACGGAATATTACCAGGGAAGTTAAAGTCGGTTCTATACCTGTCTCTTATACACATCTCCGAGCCC
>JAGXFZ010000061.1 GCA_024637055.1 Gracilibacter sp.
AGGATTCCTGCCAATACCTTATTCTCTAATCCAGGTACTTCGTAATCAGGTAAGGGTGATGAGATAACTTCCTTACCATCTGCCATTTCTAGAAAAACGAAATCTTCAGCGACTCTTTCTAGCCCATCCGGACTGGAGGAGGCAAGAGGTGCTAAAAATATTACGATAAGCAAGGCAAATAATATCCCAATAATAACCTCTTTTTTCCTTTTTTGCATTATTGAGCACCTACGCTTTCCTTGCTATCTACCTTGTATCTTCTGACCATCCCCGGCTTAACTTTCGTCAAGTAAGAAATCACCAAAGCGGTTATCAAACCCTCACCTATGCCAATCAGGGTGTGCCATCCAACCATGGCTGGTATAGCCACTTGGATTGGGACAACATTAGATATAGACAACATGACTGCAGCTACCAGAGAGGTTGTAACAGTTGAAATCCATCCTGCTACGCATATGCTCCCTAGCACCCTTATCCTACTCTCTCCTGAACCTACAAGTAGGGAATAGACAATATACCCTACCAAGGGCGCTATTACAGCCATAAGCAGGATATTGCCGCCCAGGGCGGATATCCCGCCATCCTGAAAAACAAAGCTTTGAATTATGAGTACTGAGGTCATTATCAACATAGCCACCCAAGGCCCAAAAGTTACCGCGGCAAGCGTCCCACCTATTAAATGACCAGAGGTTCCACCTGCAACAGGGAAATTGACCATCTGGGCTGCAAAAATAAAGGCAGCCGCAACACCCATCATAGGTACCTGTCTATCATCCAAAATTTCTCTAGTTTGTTTAATAGAGTAACTAATAGCTCCAGCACTTAGTACAGCAGCTGAAACTGCTGTCTTCATATCAAGAAATCCGTCTGGAATATGCATACCGCACTCTTTCCTTCCCTTTATCCATCATGGATGATCAAAACTGCTTTATGATTTAGTATATTAAATCAACTTTTCCTAATTATATTGTTCTTAAATATCTAATACAATCCGGCTAGGGGGGATATTTTTTAAATTTTCAAACTATTGATTAATAAAAAAATGGTTGCACGACAAACCTAATTCGTTCATTGTGCAACAGCCATTTTCTTTTGCTATATACTTATTTACAGTTTTCCTACTGTCTGAAGTCTGGCTACAGCCCTTTTGAGCGCCATCTCAGCCCTTAAAAGGTTTACATCTGGATTTTTATCCTGTAACCGTTTTTGAGCTCTTTCTTTTGCTGCCATTGCTCTATCTACATCAATCTTCTCAGGCTTTTCAGCTGTACTCGCCAAGACACTGACTTTATTATTGACAACTTCTACAAAGCCGCCACAAACAGATATCTTATTAACTTTTCCATCTTCGGTATAGCGCATAACGCCTGGCTGCAGTCCAGCAATAAGCGGAGCATGATTAGCTAGAATACCTAATTCTCCATCATCGCTTGGTAAGACAACGAATTCAACTTCTTTGTCGAGAATCTGACCGTTAGGCGCTACGACGTTCAAATTAAAGGTTGCCATAGCTTAAACAGCCCCCAACTGTTTGGCCCTTTCAACGGCCTCATCAATTGTGCCCATAAACTGGAAGGCTTCCTCTGGCAAGGCATCGTGTTTACCTTCACAGATTTCCTTGAACCCTCTAACTGTTTCCTTAATAGGAACATATTTACCCTTCATCCCGGTAAAGGTCTCGGCCACTGTAAACGGCTGAGATAAGAAACGTTGAATACGGCGAGCGCGGCCAACAATAAGTTTATCTTCTTCAGATAGCTCATCCATACCTAAGATTGCAATAATATCTAGAAGCTCTTTATAACGTTGCAGAATTGTCTGGACATTACGAGCTACATTATAATGTTCTTCACCAACGATGGAGGGGGAGAGCATCTGAGATGTAGAATCAAGCGGGTCAACCGCTGGATAGATACCAATCTCAGCAATAGAACGGGAAAGAACTGTAGTAGCATCCAGATGAGCGAATGCTGTTGCTGGGGCAGGATCCGTTAGGTCATCTGCAGGCACATAGATAGCCTGAACTGACGTGATAGAACCTTTTTTGGTTGAAGTAATACGTTCCTGCAAGTTACCCATCTCTGTTGCCAATGTCGGTTGATAACCAACCGCCGAAGGCATACGACCCAAGAGTGCAGAAACTTCGGATCCTGCCTGGGTGAAACGGAAGATGTTATCTATGAAGAGAAGCACATCTTGTCCCTGTTCATCACGGAAGAATTCCGCCATACTCAACCCTGTAAGTCCGACTCGGAAACGTGCCCCGGGGGGCTCATTCATCTGACCGAAAACCATAGCCATTTTGTCAATAACACCCGACTCTTTCATCTCGGTCCAGAGATCATTACCTTCACGAGTCCGCTCTCCAACACCAGCAAAAACGGAAATTCCACCGTGTTGGGTAGCAATATTGTTAATCAATTCTTGAATTAAAACTGTTTTACCAACTCCGGCACCGCCGCAAAGTCCAACTTTTCCTCCTTTAGCATAAGGGGCAAGGAGATCCACAACCTTTATCCCTGTTTCCAGCATGGTATCAGTGGTTTCCTGATCTATAAAATCAGGTGCTTTCCTATGAATAGAATAAATTGTCCCGGTATTGATTTCTGGAAGATTGTCTATAGGTTTTCCTAAGACATTAAACATCCTTCCTAGAGTCTCTTGTCCAACATTGACAGAAATGGCTGAACCAGTATTAAGAGCCTGCATTCCCCTGGTCAATCCATCAGTGGAAGACATCGCTACGCAACGCACGGTATCATTTCCAAGATGTTGAGAAACTTCCAGGGTTAAATTCATTTTTTTCTCTTCATCTGTAATAACAATGGCATTATAAATCTCCGGTAGGACATCAGGATCGAACTCTATATCAACTACCGGACCCATGACTTGAATTACTTTACCTATATTTGACACAAGCTATCAACCTCCTTTATAAGGTATTATCCGGTAGCTACTCCAGAGCGGCAGCTCCTCCAACTATTTCAGAAATTTCTTTGGTTATGGCTGCCTGACGTGCTCTATTCATTACCAGCGTCAGTTTAGCTATCATTTCTTTGGCATTCTCTGTAGCCGAGTCCATCGCTGTCATCCTTGCTCCCTGTTCACTGGCTTTACTTTCCAGTAAAGCACTAAAGATTTGACTTTCGATATAGTTAGGCAACATTTTGTCCAGAATCTCTTGGGGAGATGGCTCGAAAATATAATTACCGTCAATCTTCTCTGTAGAAGGCTCAATCGGTAGTACTTTCACCATAGTCGGCTCTTGGGTCAACACAGAGACAAATTTAGAATATACCAGATATACTTCATCTAATTCTTGGTTTGTGTAAAGACCCATAACTTCATCAGCTATTCTTCTAGCCTGACTATAATCCGGATTATCTCCTAAGCCAATAAACTTTGTTATTATTTCAATACTTCTTCTATTAAAGTAGTCGTTACCTTTACGGCCTACCGCTATCAACCCTGTATTTACATCCTTTTTTTCTTCTAGAATCCCTTTAGTCAATCTCGTAAGGTTGGCATTAAACCCACCACATAGGCCTCGGTCAGAAGTAACGAGGATATATCCTATTTTCCTAACAGGACGTTGTTCCAAAAGTGGATGGCTCACATCTGTCTGAGCTTGAGCTAATCGAGCCAGAACATCCTGAATTTGTTTAGCATATGGGCGGGAAGCGACTACTTTTTCCTGTGCTTTACGCAGCTTGGCAGCAGAGACCATTTTCATAGCTTTCGTAATCTGTTGCATATTGGCTACACTGCGGATGCGTCTGCGAATATCGCGTACTCCTGCCACTTCATTCACCTTCTCTTTCTTTAGGCCAAAAAGCCTTGTTTGAACTCTTTAATCGCCTTTTCAATTTGAGTGTTCAACTCATCGGAAAGAGCTTTTTCGGTACGGATTTTTTCTAGTATATCCGCTTTTATAGTACGCATGAAACGCAGGAATTCCTGTTCGAATGCTTTTATTCTGTCAATGGGAATGTCGTCTATATGGCCTTTGGTAGCTGAGTATATTATCATAACTTGCTCTTCCACAGGCATAGGCTGATATTGTCCCTGTTTAAGAATTTCCATAGTTTTCTGCCCGCGATTAAGTCTAGCTTGAGTAGCTTTATCTAAATCAGAACCAAACTGCGCAAAGGCCGCCAGTTCACGGTAAGACGCTAAGTCAATACGAAGTTGACCGGCAACTTGCTTCATAGCTTTGATTTGTGCAGCTCCTCCAACCCTTGATACAGAAATACCAACGTTAATCGCCGGACGAAAACCCGAGTAGAATAAATCCGATTCTAGGAATATTTGTCCGTCCGTAATGGAGATTACATTAGTAGGAATATATGCTGATACGTCGCCGGCCTGAGTCTCAATAATCGGAAGGGCCGTTAGTGAACCGGCTCCTTTTTCATCGGACAATTTTGCCGCACGCTCCAGTAAACGGGAATGAAGATAGAATACATCCCCAGGATAGGCCTCACGTCCAGGAGGACGTTTCAAAAGAAGTGATAACTCCCGGTAAGCAACGGCTTGTTTGGATAAGTCGTCATAGATCACTAGAACGTGTTGGCCTTTTTCCATGAAATACTCCCCAATGGTACAACCTGAATATGGTGCGATATATAACATGGGGGCTGGTTCAGACGCTGTTGCCGCGACAACTATGGAGTATTCCATAGCATTATGCTCTTCTAACTTTTTAACAACACTGGCAACAGTAGACTGTTTCTGTCCGATTGCAACATAAACGCAGATACAGTCCTGCCCTTTTTGATTTATTATGGTATCTACGGCCAGAGCTGTCTTTCCAGTCTGACGGTCACCAATAATAAGTTCACGTTGTCCACGGCCTATCGGTACCATAGAGTCGATGGATTTTAGGCCGGTCTGTAATGGTTCGTGGACAGACTTCCTATCAACTACTCCAGGAGCCTCTGATTCTATAGGTCGATAGCCTGAAGCTACAATCTCACCTTTACCATCTATTGGTTGACCAAGAACGTTTACGACACGGCCAATCATACCCTCCCCAACGGGAACCTCTACGATTCTACCTGTACGTTTAACTTGATCTCCTTCTTTGATACTTGCGAATGGTCCTAAGATAACACAGCCGATGTTATCTTCCTCCAAGTTCATAGCCATACCTACAATTCCGCCAGGAAACTCAAGTAGTTCTCCAGCCATAGCCTTTTCTAAACCATAGACTCGAGCTATCCCATCTCCAACTTGGATAACGGTACCTACGTCAACTACTTCTAAGGCGGATTCGTATTGTTCTATCTGTTGTTTAATAATTGAACTTATTTCTTCCGGACGCAACTTCATTCTTCTAGTTCACCCCTACTTCCTGCTGAGGTATATACGATGATTTTCTCAATTCTTCACGCATTTTTAATAATGCGGTAGAGATTGACCCGTCCATCACGCAGTCGCCAATCTGAAGTTTTGCCCCACCTATAAAATCAGACTTGACTTCCGTAAGCAAACGGACATTTTTTCCTGTAGTATCAGCTATAACTTTTTTTAATTTTTCCTCTTGATTTGACGTTAATAATGTAGCACTAATAACCCTTGCCTCAACTATATTAAGAGCTTTATCTGCCAGGCGCGTAAATTCACGCTGGATATGGCTTAAAAGATTATGCCGACGACGATCAATTAGTAAATAAACAAAATGCTTGGTCATATCGGACATGCTTTCCTCAAATATCTTACCTAAAACATCCTTCTTGGATTCATCATCTACATTAGGGTGGTTTAGTATATATTTAAGTTCCTTATTGTTATTGAAGAGTTCAGAGATAGTTTTCATTTCGTTATCTATCCGGTTAAGAACAGACATCTCAACGGCTAATTCAAAGAGAGCTTGAGCATATCTACGTGCTAACGCTCCACTTAACATGGCTTATCCCCTACCTCTTGAATAAATTGATCAATGAGAGCCTCTTGACCTGTCATATCAAGCTTTTGGCGAATAATTTTTTCTGCGATAGCTACTGACATATCAGCTACCTGCGCTTTAACATCAGTAATCGCTTTATCCCGTTCACGTCCAATATCAGCTAGAGCAACTTCTTTCATTCTTTCATTTTCCTTGCGGGCCTGAACTATGATTTCAGCTGCTTGCTGTTCGCTAATCTTAATAGCACTCTCAATAATGGACTGTGCTTCACTTCGTGCTTGACGCATTTCTTCCTGATATTCGAGTCTTATTTTTTCTGCATCATTTCTTTCTTGTTCAGCATGAGCCAGGTTGTCCTCAATAAATTGACGACGTTTTTCCATCATATCCATCAGAGGTTTCCAAGCATACTTCGCAAGAAACCAGACAAGGATAAGAAAGGAAAATATCATCGCGAAATAAGTGAGGTCAAAAGATATCGGGTTATCACTACCAGTGGCAGCAATCGTATAAGCAAAGCCAATTCCTAAGGGATTCAACAGGTCTTCCCCTCCTCTCTAGAACTAAATTAACAGTAATGTAACTTGTGTGTAAGAGGGGAACAGCTAAGCTCCCCTCTTACTCTGTGGTTAATGCTTTATGATCTCGTAAATATCATTAAGATAGCGATAACCCAAGTTAAGAGAGGAAGTGCTTCAATCAATCCGACACCAATAAACATAATCGTTTGTAGTGAACCTTTAGCTTCTGGTTGACGAGCAACCCCTTCAATAGTACTGGAGATAACGTTTCCATTACCCAAAGAAGCTCCTAGAGCAGCTAAGCCGGCAGCGATGCCAGCACCTAATAATGCAGCAGCAGACATATCCATAATAGTTTGTCCTCCTTCCAAATATCCAAAAATTAAATAATTGTTTTCTCTAATTTACTGACACCATTTCACAATATATTACTGTTAGTATGTACAGCATAATTGTTCTTTAGTTATCTTGATTAATGGTCGTGAGCAACGGCTTGAGCAACATAAGCAATGGTCAGTACAGTAAAGACAAAGGACTGGATAGTCCCAATAAAAATACTGAACCCAAGCCAAATCGGCATAGGGCCAATGACCCCGCCAAATACATATAATCCCGGTAACATTAGTATTACTGCTATTAGAACTTCACCTGCATAGATATTACCAAATAGACGGAAGGCTAGCGTCATAGGTTTAGACAAAATGTCGACAATATGGATTGGCAGGAAAAGTGCATTTGGTTCTATGAAGTGGCGAAAATAACTTGCTCCTTTATGCTTAATACCAAGGTATACAACCAAGATAATAGTTAAAGTAGCTAACCCCATAGTAGTATTAATGTCAGCCGTTGGAGACATTAATACAGGTCCGCCGAATATTTGATTAAGCTTAGCGAATTCTACATTATGCAGGAAAGGACCTACTAGATTGGGTATAAGTCCTAACATATTAGAAAAGAAGATGAATAAAATAAGCGTTAGAAGATATGAAAGTAACGGAGATCCTTTTTTATAGTCCATATTCTCCGAAACTAGGTTCTTGATGAAATCTACCAGCCATTCTAAGATATTTTGAAATTTGCCCGGTTTACCGCTGGTTAGATTACGAACACCCAAACGTACAAAAATTATGATAGCAGCCATCACAATCCAGGTCATAACAAGGGTAGTTCCATGGACTGTACTATTTCCCACCTGCCAAAGGATCATTTCATGCATTCATTGCTCACCCCCTTCCGTGCATAATCTGTTGCCTTATTGATAATATCAGGGATATTATAATACCTCCTGCGATTCCCAAAGCTAAAAACAGAAGCCACTCTGGTCTAAATCTTCCCACTGTCGCGACAACTAAGGTGACCATCCCTAATCTAGAAAACAAACTCTTAGAATATATTCTTAGTGCCACAAATTTTTCTTCGTCTATAACCTTTTTAGTATCTCTAGATAACCATTGAATATTTATTAATCCAGTCATAAACCCTAATAATAAGCCAAAAAGATTATAATTGCTTGTGAAGAATATCCCAAGCAAAATCCCTGAACTTATGAGACATACAAGGATAATAGCTAATCTATTGCTCATCGTTTGATTTACCGAACTTACTTAATGTAAAAAAAAGATAGGCGATACCTAGGGCTACCCCAAGAAACATTAAGATAATCTTCAGGAAAGGATCTGTCCCCCAAAGAGAGTCAAGAAAATTCCCGAGTAGGTAACCTCCTGCTACTAAACCAGCAAGGGAAGTAGCTATCATAGAACCCAAGGCCATATTTTTAATCCAATTGTTCGAATCATTCTTAGCCATGGTATTCATCCCCAACTTTATTAAATAACTTTTCGACACGATGATTTGATTTCCTTCAATCCAATTTAGAAATTATACGATTATCACAATAATTGATTTAGTAACAATTTTCTATCATTTCAAGAGATTAATCAAGTATTTTCGGTATTTTTGTCTTAATTTAACTTCGTAATTCTACTAAGTGTAGAAATTTTTAAAATATTTTACAATAATTTCAGTGATTCTTTTACTTGCCAATCCATCTCCATAGGGATTATTAGCTTGACTCATCTTCGTATAAACAGAATCGTCGCTAAGTAAAAGTTTTATCTCATCATGAACCTTTTCATAGCTAGTTCCCACTATCTTTACAGTGCCCGCTGCAACAGCTTCAGGACGTTCAGTATTATCTCGGACAACCAATACAGGTTTTCCTAAAGATGGAGCTTCTTCCTGTATACCACCAGAGTCTGAAAGGATGAGATATGATTTCGACATAAGATTTATAAATGACTCATAATCCATAGGCTCTACTAGGTATACCCTGGGGTGATTACCCAGAATATTATTAACAACTTCCCTTACAGTAGGATTTTTATGCACAGGGAAAACAACATATGTATCTGAGAACTCCTCTAAAATCGTTTTTAAAGCCTCATAGATTTGGGTCATTGGTTCTCCCCAGTTCTCGCGTCGATGAGTTGTCATCATAATGAGACGTTTATCTTTATTTGTATTAAAAATTCCTTTTAACTCTTTATCTTCAAACTCATAGTCATCCCTAACTGTAGCTTTTAAAGCATCTATGACTGTATTACCAGTAATAAATACCTTGTCAGCAAGTATACCTTCTTGCAATAAATTATCCCTAGAAACTTCTGTCGGAGCAAAGTGAAGATCAGCTAAACATCCAGCTAGTTTTCTATTTATTTCCTCAGGCCAAGGAAAATACTTTTGTCCTGTCCTAAGTCCAGCCTCTACATGTCCAACAGAAATTTTATGGTAATATGCTACCAAAGCTGTGGCAAAAGCTGTTGTAGTATCTCCTTGAACCAGCACCAGATCAGGTTTACTTTCTGTAAATATTCGCTCCATACCTTCGATTATCTTAGATGTAAGCCCCGCTAAAGTCTGACCATGTATCATAAGATTCAGGTCATAATCAGGTATAATTTTAAATAAACTCAGAACCTGATCGAGCATTTCTCTATGTTGAGCGGTCACAACCACATAACATTCAATAGCATCTTGCTTTTTAAGCGCTTGCACAACTGGAGCCATCTTGATAGCCTCAGGCCTGGTGCCGAATACTACCATAACTTTATAATTTTCTTTTATCATTAATATATCCCTCCAGTATGATACAAACTAAAATACTTTAATTACTCAATACAACAAAAGCGCCCTGTAATTGACGCTTATGCTATTCTAGCATGATTCTATTCCTTATCGAAAGATACTACTCAGTTCCTCCGAAGCGTATATTCTTTTTATTGGCTTGCTCATCAAGGTACACCACGCGCTTAATCATCGCGTTCTTGATGATCCTTCTACAAAGAAGACAGGGCTCTCCCGAGGCTTGTTTCCCGTCACGGGTATAACCTGAGATATAAATGGTGCTCCCCTGCGTTTTAACAGGATCTCCTGCTATTATAGCATTCATTTCCGCATGAACGGCAACACATAATTCATATCTCTCCCCTTTAGGAACATTATTCTCTTCTCTCACACATTTGCCAGTATCGATGCAGTTAGGCTCGCCCCTAGCGGCACCATTGTAGCCAGTACTTACTATGATATTATCCTTGACAATAACAGCGCCATAGTGGCGTCTTAAACAGGTTGACCTCTTGGCAACTAATTGAGCAATATCTAAGAAATACTCGTCCCATGACGGCCTAGTTTTTTCTCTCATAGCTCTTTTCCCCCAAAGTTATCGTCAATTTACTTCGTTCCAAATAGCCTGTCTCCAGCATCTCCTAATCCCGGAACAATGTAGGCATGTTCATTAAGACATTCATCTACTGCACCAACAAAAATGTCTACATCAGGATGAGCCCGTTTGACAGCCTCTATTCCTTCTGGTGCAGCTATCAGGCACATCAATTTAATATTTTTTGCTCCACGATCTTTAATGAATGCAATCGCCGCTTCTGCGGAGCCCCCGGTGGCTAACATGGGGTCTATAAGTATGATGTCTCGTTCCGGCAAATCGGTTGGCATCTTACAATAATACTCTACTGGTTTTAATGTCTCATGATCCCTGTATAAGCCTATATGTCCAACTTTCGCTGCTGGGATCAGCTTGAGCATGCCATCAACCATGCCCAAACCAGCCCTGAGGATAGGTACAAGTGCTACTTTACGGCCGGAAATTTTCTTCGCTTTGGCTAAGGCTACAGGAGTCTTCACTTCTACTTCTTGAAGTGGAAAATCTCTTGTTACTTCGTAGGCCATAAGCATAGCAACCTCTTCAACCAAAGAACGAAATTCTTTGGAACTTGTATTCTCGTCTCTTATCAGAGCCATTTTATGTTGGATAAGTGGATGGTCAAATATACAGATATTACCCATATCTTGTTCTCCTAAATTCATTTTTTTCTATACAAATTTACTATTTTAAATACACCTAGTTCTTTCAAATCTTTTCAAACTATTATTCTTCCCTATAGAGCGGAAACTTTGCACAGACTTCAGCTATAATTTTCTTAGCGCTATCAAGCTTAGATGTTTCATCTCCAGCAGTCAAAGCTAAATCCATAGCTTGAGCTATCTTATCCATTTCTGGCTCTTTCATCCCTCGGGCAGTTACAGCAGGAGTACCAATACGAATACCACTTGTTACAAATGGACTTTCCGGATCGTAAGGAATTGTATTTTTATTAACCGTAATACCTACATCATCCAGAATCTTCTCAGCCACCTTGCCAGTGAGAGCTTTGCTACGCACATCCAATAAGACAAGGTGATTATCAGTCCCCCCTGACACTAACCGGAATCCTCTAGATTGTAAGCTCTTAGCTAAGGCCTTAGCATTGAGAATAATCTGCTGCTGATACTTCTTAAATTCTGGTTGAAGAGCTTCTCCAAAAGCTACTGCTTTAGCTGCTATAACATGCATGAGAGGGCCGCCCTGTATTCCCGGGAAGATGGCTTTATCGATTTTCTGAGCAAATTCTTGTTTACAAAGGATAAGTCCGCCTCTAGGACCTCTAAGGGTCTTATGAGTCGTAGAAGTTACAAAATGAGCGTAAGGTACCGGATTAGAATGTAGTCCCGCAGCAACCAAACCTGCGATATGAGCCATGTCAATCATGACAAGCGCTTCTACTTCTTCGGCAATCTCAGCAATCTTCTTGAAATCTATCTCTCTTGGATAAGCACTCGCTCCGCCTACTATCATTTTAGGCTTGGTTTTATGAGCTAATTCCCGTAATTTATCATAGTCAATTGTTTCGGTCTCTTTATCCACACCATATTCCACAAAATTAAAATAAATACCAGATATGTTGACAGGGCTACCATGGGTTAGATGTCCACCGTGAGAAAGATTCATGCCCAAGACAGTATCACCAGGCTGTAGCATGGCAAAGTAGACTGCCATGTTAGCCTGGGAACCTGAATGAGGTTGCACATTAGCATGATCGGCACTAAAGATTTTCTTTATCCGATCTCTTGCTAAATCTTCAACGATATCAACATATTCACATCCTCCGTAATACCTTTTACCTGGGTATCCTTCCGCGTATTTATTAGTAAGTACTGAACCTTGAGCAGCCATTACAGCTCGACTGACAAAATTTTCAGAGGCTATGAGCTCTATCTTGTTTTCCTGCCTGCCTTCTTCCATCTCAATTGCCTTAGCAACTTCAGGATCCTGAGGAGCAACATATTTTCGGATATAGTCCATACCTAACATCTCCTTTTTTCATTTAGCACTGGTATTACTCTTTAGATTATTTTTCTTCGAAGTCTGTAATTATCTTTATACGGCGGGTATGCCGAGATTCACTGAAAGACGTATTTATAAATGTATCGACAATATCTAAAGCTACTCCTGATCCTATCACTCTAGAGCCAAGAGCTAGAATATTGGCATTGTTATGTTCTCTAGCCATTCTGGCCATATAACTATCCGTACATAAAGCTGCCCGTATACCTTTAACTTTATTTGCAGCGATAGATATACCTATCCCTGTTCCACACAGTGCTATCCCGATATCAGCTTCTTTAGCAACAACAGCTTGGCCTACTTTAAAGCCGTATTCTGGGTAATCTACAGACTTGGAAGATTCCGCACCAAAGTCGAGTATTTCATTGCCTTTCTCCAAGAGATGTGCTTTTATCATGTTTTTTAGTTCATATCCTCCATGATCGGATCCTAGTGCGATCTTCATTCTAATACCTCCAAGTTATATTTATATCTTATTAATTAGACTTCAACCTTTTGGCTAGAATATTGAGCATTGCTTCCAACTCATTAGCACAACATCTATAATCATTCAGCGATCCACCCCAGGGATCAAGTATATCTTTATTATATCCGACAAAGTCTCCTAGTCGCTTTATCTTAGATCTGAACCCAGGATAAGCATTGACAAGATATAGTTCATGATTTTTAGTCATAGTAAAGATATAATCAGCAGTGCTAAGTAATTGTTCCTGTAGCTTTACTGCCTTATTGTTGCTAATATCTATCTTCTTTTCTTTTAAGGCTTGCACTGCGTTCTCACTTACAGGTTGTCCTTCATTAGCATTAATCCCTGAGGATAATATTTCAAAATCCTCTGGAAAGAAATTCTTAGCTAAACCTTGAGCAAGTGGACTACGACATGTGTTTCCTGTACATACAAATAGAATTTTCATATCAATTATACCCTCTTTGAGTAAGTGATGTAAAACAAAGAAACGATAAACACCTACAAAATTATCTCCAAAGCCATCTTAATGCCGATAAGGATCAAGATAATTCCGCCCAATGCTTCCGCTTTATTTCCTAACCAGGTCCCTGCTCTCCGTCCTAATAAAACACCGATAAGGGTCATCACTCCAGCTGTAAAGCCCATAACAAGAGTAGCAGGAATAATATTGGTGACAAAAGTTCCTAAAGATAATCCTACACTTAAAGCATCAATGCTGACACTTCCCGCTAAGGCATAAATACCTATTCCTTGAAGGCTAGGGATATTTGTTGCAGGCTCTACTCCCTTATAAGCTCCCCAGACCATCTTTCCTCCAAGATAAAATAAGATAACTGCCCCAATTCCGATGGCGACTTCGCCAAAAATCGTTCCAAGTTTCTGACCCGCCCATAAGCCGATTAACGGCATTAATACATGAAGTATAGCCACAATAATGGCTAATTTTATAGCTGTTCTCTTACGGATACCGATAAGGCCAAGTGCTAAGGAGAAGGAGAAGGCGTCCATTCCTAAAGCAATAGAAACTGCTATAATCCATGTTAATTCCAATCGACTTCCCCCAATACATTAATATTTATTATATTTTCTCTGAATCAGGATAAGAGTTTTTGCCTGCCGCTTTTCTAAGCCTATTCATATATGCTAAGCCAATACCTTTAGTAACCATCCCTTCGGCCATGATTACGTCGATATTTTGTTCATCACAAATTCTTAATCCTTCAAAAAGACGGCTAGCTGCCTCTTCGGGATTCTTCTGAGAACCTAGCACGTATAGAAGGTCTAGGTTCTCAAGAACTCTAGCCTCTAGGAGAGTTGCAGTTTCCTCCATACAGAGAAGAGCATATTTTCCCTTAATCTCGTTATTTCTTAAAAGCATTCTAGCCTCTACGGCAATCTGCATATGACTTTCCTTGTCGATTAGAATTACCTTCCCTCGTGGTGCGTAATGCCGATATTTCATGCCTGGAGACTTAGGATTTGTTAATACTTGAATTTGTTCATTCACTCCTGCATCAAGTTCAACCGTTCCCAACACAGCTACAAGCTGTTCTAGGGTAATTCCGCCTGGACGGAGAATGATAGGGATTGTTCCCGACAAATCAAGTACTGTTGATTCTAATCCATAGTCAGCCTTTCCGCCATCTAAGATCAAAGGTATTTTACCCTTTAGGTCCTTCCAAACATGTTCCCCATCTGTAGGACTAGGTTTGCCAGAGATATTGGCACTCGGTGCAGCTAAAGGAAACTTCGTAGCCTTAATCAAAGCCAACGCGACAGGATGAGACGGCATACGTATAGCCACGGTATCGAGCCCTGCACTTATTATCTCTGGGATAATATCTTCTTTAGGTAAGACTATG
>JAGXFZ010000062.1 GCA_024637055.1 Gracilibacter sp.
ATACAGATTAGGCGTGATATCCAACTTTCTTGTCAAAGATGGAGTAGAAGAAATGTTAAAAATTAATGGGATATATAATTATTTTGCTTTTGTTGTTACTTCTGTGAACGTGGGTTGGAGAAAACCGCATTCACTTATTTACTCTAATTCTTTAGAAAAGGCTGGAGCTTCAGCCGATGGCGTACTATTTATAGGGGACGATTATATCAATGATTTTATTACACCTAGACAGCTTGGATATCAGGCTCTATTATATGATAGGGACAATAATTATCCTGAAATAGACTCATCGTTTTCATGTTTTAAAGAACTGCCACGAATACTTAAGTAATATTAAACATAAAAGACAGAAAGGAACAAAGAACTTGACTATAGATAGGAAAAGTCTATATTTTCTTTATGCAGCTACATTCTTTATTTTTATCAATTTTAATATATCTCACACCATAACTCCTCTTTATATTCTGGATGTCGGGGGAACAGAGTTCTTTTCTGGACTTCAAAGTACCCTCTATTTTTTAACCGCTGTCATTTTAAGGTTTTATTTCGGCCCATTAGCTGATAGCAAGGGGAATAAGCTTACGCTTTTTATTGGAGGGATAGCCTTTGCAACAGCACCATTCTTATTTTTGTTGAGTGAAAATGTTTGGTATATAATTCTCATAAGGATGTATCAGTCGATTGGTTTAGCAGCTTACTTCTCAAGTGCTATATCGTTAGCTTCGGCACTCGCACCAAGACACCAGCTAGGAAAGTATATAGGTTTTTATCGACTGGTAACTATGGGTACTCTAATGATTGGACCTACTTTTGCCATGAGAGTTATTAATATTTACAACTACGAGATATATCATATTCTAGGAATAATTATTGGGGTCTTTGCCATATTTTTTATCTATTTCATTAAGGAGCCCCAATCAGTTGATAAAGCTGCAACAGTTACTGCAATCGTTCCACCGTCGAACATGCTTACTTTATTAAAAGAGAGACAGCTTTCTCCAATCTATTTAAATATTTTCGTTATTTCTATAGGTTACGGTTTGGTTATTACATTTATGGGCATCTTCGTTCAACGCTTCACAGTAGATATAAATCCAGGAATATTTTTTACCATCTTCGGGGCAGGAAGTGTAGTAGCCAATTTAACAGTAGCTTCTTTATCCGATAGAAAGGGGCGAGCTGCTGTTGCTTATCCATGTATGTTAATTATGGGCTTGGGAATATCTATACTGTACTTCCTTCCAATCTCTCATTATATAATGTATTTAGGGAGTGTTTTGGTAGGTTTTGGGTATGCAGGAAGTATGGCAATATTGATACCCTGGATAGTAGATACTATTACTCCTGCTAGACGTACAACAGCACTGGCCCTTCACGATAGCTCCATCGATATAGGAATTGCTTTAGGGTCTCTTTTCTTTGGAATAATTATTCCTGTTCTTGGATTACCCTTATCCTTTGGCTTAAGTGGCGTATTTATAGCGGCCTTTGCTTTATGGAGGTTAGCACGAAGTAGTAGACTAAAGAAACAAAAACAACTAATACCTAGTTAAAAGTAACTAGGTATATTAGAAATAAATTCTCGAATATATATGTCAATATTAAATAGAAAAAACAAAGGAGTCCGTACATAAATGTACGGACTCTATATAATAAGGAGATAGAACTAAGAAGCAAATTTTTAAGACGTTAAATTATACTATTGAATAATTATTTAGTTGTCTTCGATTCTACTTCGGCACGCCTTTGGTGGCGAAGGTTTTCTTCAGGGATCAGGCTGACTTCTTCCCCTTTAAAGAGTTTAGCCAGGCCGGTCTTACTGGAATATTTCTGTTTTTTGTGTAGGCTATAAGAACGTTTAGGGGAGGCCTTAGTCTGGGAGGGCTCCTTATAAACGCAGATAATGCCTTCATAATTCCTTAAAACAACTTGATCATTGGATTGGGATAGCTGGTAATTAGGTTGGAGAGGTATTTTCCCTCCTCCACCAGGAGCATCTACCACAAAGGTAGGGACAGCCAGACCTGATGTGTGACCCCTCAACATCTCGATTATATGAATACCCGTATTAACTGAGGTTCTAAAATGTTCAATTCCACGAGAAAGATCACATTGATATAGATAGTAAGGACGGACACGATTCTTAACCAGTTTATGCATTAATTCCTTCATCACAACTGGGCAATCATTTACACCTTTTAGTAGAACTGACTGGTTTCCAAGAGGGATACCACTATTTGCTAGAAGGGCAAGGGCCTCTTCGGCTTCAGGGGTTACTTCATAAGGATGATTGAAGTGGGTATTCACCCAGACTGGGTGGTATTTGCTAATCATGCTAACTAATTCAGGAGTTATTCTTTGTGGCATAACGACTGGTGTTCTAGTCCCTAAACGGATGATCTCCACATGAGGTATCTTTCGTAAAGAGGAAAGAACGAATTCTAACATTCCGTCACCAAGAGCGAGGGCGTCGCCGCCAGAAACAACTACATCCCGGACTTCCTTATGAGCAGATATATAATTGAATGCTTTGAGGAGATCCTTTTTACTTTTGTGGCTGTCATTGGTGCCCGCAAAACGCCGACGCGTACAATGACGACAGTACATGCCACATTGGTCAGTAACTAGTAAAAGCACTCTGTCGGGATAACGATGAGTCAACCCTGGTACTGGAGAGTCGTCATCTTCGTGCAAAGGGTCATCGGAATCTGCAGTACAAGATTGCAATTCCATGATTGAAGGAATTGCTTGTTTGCGTATAGGACAGTTCGGGTTGTTCTGATCAATTAGCGAGAAGTAGTAAGGGGTAATAGCCATCCGAAACTTCCTTAAGCATTGGCGAATACCGCTTTTTTCTGTTGCGTCAAGGTCCATTTTACTTTCGAGCTGTTCTAACGTCGATATACGATTAGCCATCTGCCAACGCCAGTCATCCCAACCTAGGGGTTTTATTTCCTGTAATCTTTCTTTTTGAAAATCAGATTTTGTAATACTCATTATTTGCCTCCTTATATAAGTACAGTAAAAAACAATAAAAAAATCACGCCATAATAAGCCAGCGTGAGTGGTTAACCCTGTTAACAGAGCCAATCATCGTTAAGTAAAATCCTTAACGTGCCTTCTCTAAGCGCTTACGAAGTTAGCTGACGGATTCGGACTAGATAGGTAGCCCTACCGGCTATGCCGGATTCACCCCGAATATTGGTTCCCCCGCTTTCACAAAAGTGAAACTCAGCGCTGGCTTGTTCAATTAAATTATTGGTATACATAATATCACGTTTTTGGCCAAATGTAAATAAATTTACATCCTCGAGTTTCTTTATATTTTGTAGAAATGTGTTAATCAGTCAACTTACAATGATAATTATGAAGAAGGAAATGAATATATGACAACCAAAAAAAGGAAGCATATTTGGCAGGCTGGGGATAATGAATATCCTAATAACAAAAATAAATAAACTGTAGTATAATTTTCACTAACAACGTAACTCAAAATAACGCAAACAAAGTTGGGAGTTTCGAAGGGTGAGCAAGAGTATTTCTTATAACAAAAGTATGGATATTTTTAGATTTTTAAATAGCAAGGATTTCCGTTTAAAGATTTTCTTAGAAGGAATAATCGTTGGACTATGTGTGGGAGTCGTAATTTCAGTATTCAGATTTATTTTAGAAAGAGTAGAGAGCTTTCGAGGATATAGCTATATAATAGCTCAAGAATATGGATTTCATGAGGTAATGATTCGTTTTTTTGTGCTTGCGATTATAGCGATAGTTATTAATCATATAATGAAAAAAGCTCCTCAGACTGCTGGAAGTGGGATTGTGCAGGTCAAGGGTTTTTTGTTAGGACAAGTTAAGTCAAAGTGGCTATCAAACTTAGCTGGAAAATTTATAGGGACTATCTTAGGTATTGGGGCTGGACTTTCCTTAGGACGTCAGGGACCTTCAGTTCAGATTGGTGCATCTATAGGTCAGGGTGTGAGTAGGCTACTAGGAAGACTCAAGGTGGAAGAGAAATATCTGGTTACTAGCGGCGCTGCTGCGGGTTTAGCTGCGGCTTTTAATGCTCCGTTGGCCGGTGTAGTTTTTGCTCTTGAGGAACTTCATAAGAATTTTTCTCCAGCTGTCTTGATGTCTGCTATGGGATCCTCATTAGCAGCAGACTATGTAATGCGTCAGTTTTTTGGAAGCAAACCTATTATGGATTTCTCAGGGCTTCCCATCCTCCCTCAAAATTACTATATATATTTAATCGGCTTAGGTATTGTCTGTGGGATTGTAGGAGTCTGCTATAATAAAGGTTTACTATTAATCTTTGGAGTATTTAATAAAATGAGGAATAGGGTCCCTGCCTTCTGGAAATCAGGACTACTTTTTATTCCTCTCTTTATAGCAGGCGTATTGGGATATTATCTTCCTCAAGTTCTGGGGGGAGGAGAACAGCTCATAACGTCCTTAAGTTCTCAGAACTATGCCTTAAAAGCCTTACTATTATTTGTAGTGGTGAAATTTATCTTTACTATTATTAGTGCCGGTTCGGGTGCGCCGGGAGGGTTGTTTTTACCAATGCTTGTTATAGGAGCTCTGGTGGGAAATATCTATGCAAATATCCTAGGAATTTTCTTTGACATTAACTCAGAAATCGTCTTTGATTTTGTAGTCTTTGCTATGGCTGCATTGTTCACTGCTGTCGTGAAGGCACCTGTTACGGGTAGCATTCTTATAACTGAGATGACGGGTTCTTTTGAACACCTATTACCAGTGATAGCAGTTTGTATGGTTGCTTACGTAGTGAGCGATATTTTAAGGACGAAATCTATTTATGAAAGCATATATCAACTCACGCTAGGTACAGCATCTTTGAATATTAACAATTCAACAGTCGCTTTACATAACAATATTAAACAAGAGGATGGAATTAAGCAAAAAGATACCTTAACACTAGCGTCAGAAGAGTACCTGGGAAAAAACAAGGGACAGAAAGTTGGGTCAAAGATTATCTTGGAAGAAGTAGTTTGTCTAAGTAGCCATATCGAAGGGAAAAGGATAAAGAGTATTGACTGGCCCGAAGGCTGTCTCGTTGTAAGCATATGTCGTGGTGAAGAAGAAATAATTCCGCGTGGAAATACAAAGATATTTAATGGCGATTTTCTCTATGTTTTAATTGACCAAGGCCAAGAAAAAGAGTTTAGACATTTTATTTTAAACTTATGTAAAGAAAATGATTAAGTAAATTAAGTCAAAAACTGAAAAAACTGTTATAATTGAGACTGCATATTGGTGTTGACGTAGTCTGTCCCAGCTATTATAATAACATTTGCGATTCGAAAATTGATATCTTACAGATTCTATCGTAGCAACATGGAGAGATGGCTGAGTTGGTCGAAGGCGCTCGCCTGGAAAGCGGGTACATGGGTAACTGTGTCGTGGGTTCGAATCCCACTCTCTCCGCCATAAAAGAATATCTGAAAAGAGTGGGATTCGAACAGAAAATGCGCCCTATGGAAGTATTTTCCGGCCAGGCCGTCGGAATAGATAAGCCGACCTAAAGGGAGGGTTATCCCGACCTGGCGTGATAGCGAGCCAAGAGGCGAGCGGAGCGAATCCCACTCTCTCCAAAGCCTCATAATTAGGCTTTTTATTTTACTTTTTAAGTACGGATCCAGTTTTCTTTATCTATATGTTCATGGTATAATAAGTTTGATCGTGCTAGATGGGGAGGTAGCGGTTCCTTGTAACCTGCAATCCGCTATAGCGGGGTTTAATTCCTTTGATGAGGGTCGTGCTATCGGAGTCAGTCCGTGTTTTCGGTGTGATGAGTTTTTGGTCTTGCGCAACGGAACACTTTGAACCGTGTCAGATCCTGACGGAAGCAGCACTAAGAAGTTCGTTTTCGTGTGCCGCGAGGTTGCCGAGAATGAGCATTGGTCCACGGGAAACGTCCGGGGGTTGCGATTCGAATCAAAGGTGCACGATCTTTATAATATAAGGTGGTTACTTAACCATCTTTTTTGGTATTCTTTTAGAAGGTGAAATAGATGGGATATTTAGCGTTATATAGGGAGTGGAGACCAAAAACTTTTGGTGATATAGTAGGTCAGGAACATGTGAAGACTATCCTGGTAAATGCTTTGATGCAAAACAAGGTGGCACATGCTTATTTATTCAGTGGACCCCGTGGAACAGGAAAAACAACGGCTGCGAAAATATTGGCCAAGGCTCTAAACTGTAGCAATAGAGATGGTGCGGAACCATGCAATAAGTGTGAGTCTTGCCAGAATATCGACCAAGGGTATGCCTTAGATGTCCTAGAGATTGATGCTGCCTCTAATAGAGGGATAGATGAAATAAGGGATTTAAGAGACAAAGTTAAGTTTGCTTCTTCAGGAGGTAAGTTTAAGGTATACATAATAGATGAAGTACATATGTTGACTACGGAGGCTTTTAATGCACTTCTTAAAACTCTTGAGGAACCACCGGTCAGCGTAGTTTTTATACTGGCCACCACAGAGGCCCATAAAGTACCCTTAACTATCCTGTCGCGGGTACAACGGTTTGAGTTTGAACGGATTTCTTTGGAAGGAATAGTCTTGAGACTTGAAGAAGTGTGCAATACTCTCGGGAGGGAAGTTGAAGAAAAAGCTCTTCAAGTTATTGCGGTAAAAGCTGAAGGTGGGATGAGGGATGCTCTTAGCGTTCTAGACCAATGTCTGCTGAGGGATGATCCAGTTACTGTCGAACACGTATACCAAGTTGTTGGTATGGTAGGGGAGACTTACAATGTTGATCTCATGGATACAATGCTGGACTCTGACTATGGTAGAGCATTAGCTAAGCTTGGGGAAGGTGTTGCATTAGGACGTGACCCTAGGCAGATAATCAGGGAACTCCTTGATTACTTAAGGCAAGCTTTATTATATCTGGCTGGTGGACAAGAACCATTACTTTCATCGGATTCAGCTCAAAGGTTAAAAGAACAGAGCGATAGAGCAGGATTGAGGAAATTGTTATCTTGGATTAATATTGTACTTAAAGGTGAAGGGGAGCTTAAGTACGCTTCCAATGCTCGCTTAGCCGCGGAAATGATTTTAGTTCAGGCTTTATATGATGTACAGTCCGGTAGTCTACCAGAAGTTGACCCCATTACTCTATCGCAGGCTAAAAAACCACGCATATCACTTGATGAAAAAGCAAAGGCTGTCGATGATAGAGAACAGATTATACCTAAAGCCGAAATCATTAGACCGACAGAGCCAATTATAGCTGATGGAGAAAATCTGTTTGAGACGCTTACCGCCAAATGGCCCAATATATTGGAAGATGTACGCAAGAGGAAGAAATCAACGCATGCTTTTTTGCTAGAAGGTAAGCCGATGGGGATAAAAGGTGAATGCCTTTATCTGGTTTTCAAGGAAGGTTATTCGTTTCATAGAGATAAATTTAATCAACCCGAAAACAAGACTGTTGTCGAAGAGGTACTAGTAAAATCCTTGGGGCAGAAGTTATTTCTTGAGAACCTCCTCGAAACTGAATATGATCTCATTAATCAAGGGGCTAATCTAGATGGAGATAAAAAAAAAGCATATGAACAAGTAATTGAAGGTAAAAGTAATTACTCCGATGATCAATGTGTTCAACAAGCTGTAGAGATGTTTGGAACACAACTTGTGCAAGTAAGAGAAGACAAGTAAAATAAGCATAGAAAAATTATAATTAAAGATATTGAAGGAGCGTGTTATTATGTCGTTTAAACCTCCAGGTGGCATGGGCAATATGAACCAAATGCTCAAGCAGGCACAGAAAATGCAAGAAAATATGATGAAGGCTAAAGAAGAGTTAGAGTTCAAATCGGTTCAGGCCACAGCGGGTGGTGGGATGGTTGAAGTAGTAGTTAACGGAAAGATGGAACTACTCGAATTGAAGATAAAACCTGAAGCTATCGACCCTGATGACCCGGAAATGTTAGAAGACATGGTTAAGGCTGCTGTAAATCAGGGTCTGCGCAATGCTCAGGCTATGGTTGAGGAAGAAATGGCCGGGATTACCGGTGGATTTAATATTCCGGGATTGTTTTAGTTGAAAATTTGCTATAATTTTGCTAAGAATTCAGGAAGAAAGATTTTAGGGCTTTAGGCGATGGATTATTTGTATTACCCACAGGCTTTATCTGACTTAATTATTTCCTTCTCCCGCTTACCTGGTGTAGGGCCAAAAACAGCAGGAAGATTAGCTTTCTACCTTCTTCAACACTCAGGTGATGCAGAGCAATTAGCTAAAGCAATAAATACGGCTCTTCGGGAGATTAGGCAATGTACAGTATGCGGCAACTATACGGAGACAGACCCTTGTAAAATTTGTGCCGGAGAACGTAGAGATAGGTCTATCATCTGTATAGTTGAACAACCTCGTGATATAGCTGCTCTTGAGAAAACCAGGGAATTTAAAGGGATATATCATGTCCTTCATGGCGTGCTTTCACCGATGGAAGGTATCGGTCCAGAACAACTGAATCTTGCTAAGCTACTAAAACGTCTTGATGATGTTAAAGAAGTTATCATTGCTGTTAATCCATCTGTAGAAGGAGAGGCGACGGCTTTGTATATAGCTAGAATTCTTAAACCTCTTGGACCGAGGGTAACTCGTATAGCACACGGTTTACCAGTAGGAGGAGATCTGGAATACGCAGATGAAGTGACTATCACTAGAGCGCTAGAAGGTAGACGCCAACTTTAGAAGTGAATTACTGGAATATTAAAATGTCATGGTTCTTTCTTGTGCACATTCTGCATAAAATGCAGTAAATGTTAGTTGGAGGAATTTACCATGACATTTGTTTTTTTAGGATTGTTCATACTTCTCTTAGCCTTAATAGTAATAGCTTCTTTAAGAAAGCCAAATAAACTTATTAAATTGACTATACATATTTTGGGGGGAGTGGTTGGGCTGTGGGTAGTGAATTTGCTCCTCGGTGTTTTTAGCCTTGAAGTACCAATCAACGTTTTCACTATTTGTCTGGTCGCTTTGTTGGGATTCCCAGGGGTCGTTGTCCTGACTGTTTTACAGCTGATGGGGATATAAGTGAAACAAATTTTACAAAAAAACTAGAATAATGTTGGCGAATACCCGTAGAAGCTAATAGTGCTTGACGAAAAGAAGAGAGAGAGAGTATACTGATAATTGACTAGGGGACTATTCTTGAAAATAGTTCCCTAGGTTTATGTACGCAAAAAATCTGAAAATTATAAATAGTCTTAATACCAGGTCGTTTAGAAATGTTCGACTATACAATAATTTTTACAGAATATACTTTAGAGGAAGTCTTAAATTAAAGTGACTTCCTTTCCGAAATTCTTTATTTTAATCGATATCCATTATCCTAATATATAGATTTGTAATTTGTATACCCTGTCTCCGTAGATTTTAACCATCAGAAGAGGAGGTGGAAAAAAGGACTTAATTTCATAAACCTTGATTTGAATTTAAGTCTTGGAGAGGAAGTATATACTTGTTAAAAAAAGGAACTAATACAACTTAGGATAAGGATGTTAACTATATTTATGGGTTATCAAAATTATATGTGCTAGTTAAATTTCCAAATAAATTCTTGTGGGGAGGAAAACAATCAATGGCAAAAATGAAAACTATGTCTGGAAATGAAGCCGCAGCTCATGCGTCGTATGCGTTTTCAGAAGTTGCGACCATCTTTCCAATCACTCCTTCATCCGATATGGCTGAACTAGTTGATGAATGGGCTGCTCATGGCAGGAAAAACATTTTCGGTCAACAAATGAAGGTAGTTGAAATGCAGTCTGAAGCAGGAGCCGCAGGTGCTGTTCACGGTTCGTTACAAGCAGGAGCCTTGACCACTACTTACACTGCGTCTCAAGGTCTACTACTCATGATTCCTAACATGTATAAAATTGCTGGAGAACTATTACCTTGCGTATTCCATGTAAGTGCTCGTGCTTTAGCAGCTCATGCGCTATCTATCTTTGGTGATCATCAGGATGTTATGTCTGTTCGTATGACAGGTTTCTCAATGCTAAGTTCTGGAAGTGTCCAGGAAGCTATGGACTTAGCCTATATTGCTCATCTTAGTTCAATTAAAGCTAGAGTACCATTCCTGCATTTCTTTGATGGCTTTAGAACATCCCATGAAATTCAAAAAATTAGTGTTCCTGAATATAGTGAAGTTGGAGAACTTCTTGATGTGGAAGCTCTTAAGAGATTCCGCGATAGCGCATTAAATCCGGAACGTCCTTGCCTTAGAGGAACCGCACAGAACCCTGATATTTACTTCCAAGGCAGAGAAGCTGCTAACAGTTTTTATGAGGCAGTTCCTGCAATTGTTGAAGAATATATGGCTAAATATAAAGAACTTACCGGGCGTGAGTACAAACTCTTCCAATACTACGGTGCACCTGATGCTGAACGCGTTATTATTGCTATGGGTTCAGTTGCAGATACAATTACAGAAACCATTGATTATCTTGCTACTAAAGGCGAAAAAGTTGGATTACTCCGCGTTCGTCTTTTCCGTCCGTTCTCAACGGAACACTTTATTAAAGCGCTTCCTAAAACTGTTAAGAAGATTGCAGTTCTTGAGCGTACCAAAGAACCGGGTTCTCTTGCTGAGCCACTTTATCTAGATATTGTTGATTGCTTCTACACCCAGGAAGTTAAACCTGTCATTGTTGGCGGTCGTTATGGTCTGGGTTCCAAGGATACAACACCTTCTCAGATTCTGGCGGTTTATGACAACCTCAAAGCAGACAAACCTAAGAACGGATTTACTATTGGTATCGTAGATGACGTAACCTTTAAATCATTGGAAGAAAAAGAATATATCGATACAACTCCAGAAGGCACAATCAGCTGCATGTTCTGGGGTCTGGGCGCTGACGGTACGGTTGGAGCAAATAAGCAAGCCATCAAGATTATTGGTGATCATACCAATAAATACGCTCAAGCTTATTTTGCATATGATAGTAAGAAGTCTGGTGGTGCTACCGTATCTCACTTAAGATTCGGTAAAGATCCTATTAAGGCTCCTTATCTCGTTAATTCAGCGGATTATGTTGCATGTCATAACCAGTCCTATGTAGATAAGTATAATCTTATAAAATCTCTTAAAACAGGTGGCTCATTTGTTCTGAACTGTCAGTGGACAGTAGAAGAGTTAGAAGCGAAACTGCCTGACAGTCTAAAGAAAGCTATTTACGATAAGAAAGCAGAATTCTATATCATTGATGCAGTTAAAATCGCACGTGAGATCGGACTAGGCGGCAGAATTAACATGATCATGCAGGCTGCGTTCTTCAAACTTGCAAACGTTATTCCTTTTGACGAAGCAATCGGGTACCTAAAAGATTCAGTAGTGAAGGCTTACGGTAAAAAGGGACAAGAAATTGTCGACATGAACAATAAAGCTATTGATGCTGGTTGTGATGCACTAGTTAAAGTAGAAGTACCTGCTGCTTGGGATAAAGCTGATGCTAAAAAAGGTATATTCCTTGGCTTAGATACAGATCCCGCCTTTATTAAAGATGTTATGCGCGTTATGACAGCCCAAGAAGGTGATACTCTACCAGTAAGTGCCTTCAAAGGTTATGAAGATGGAACTTTCCCATCTGGTACCACTGCTTATGAAAAACGTGGTATTGCAGTTGTTATCCCATCCTGGATTAAAGAAAATTGCACCCAATGTAACCAATGTTCTTATGTTTGCCCGCACAGTTGTATTAGACCTTACCTTTATACTGAAGAGGAAGCAAAGAACGCTCCTGCAGGCTTTGAGTCAGTTAAAGCTGTAGGCAAAGACTTTGCTGGACTTACCTATCGTCTCCAGGTCAGTCCGCTGGACTGCACAGGGTGCGGTAACTGCGTTGAGATTTGTCCATCCAAGCAAAAAGCTCTCGTTCTGAAGGATGCAGCTGAAATGACTTCAATTGAAGCACCTCTATGGGATTATGCTTTAAACCTTTCTGATAAAGAAGATAAAATCGGAAATAAATACACTGTTAAGAACAGCCAGTTCTTGCAACCACTCGTTGAATTTAGTGGTGCATGCCCAGGATGTGGTGAGACTGCTTATGTTAAACTCCTCACTCAGCTATACGGCGATAGAATGATGATTGCTAATGCAACAGGCTGTACTTCAATTTGGGGTGGGAGTGCACCTTCAGTACCTTATACTGTCAATAAAGCAGGTCAAGGGCCAACTTGGGCTAACTCCCTGTTTGAAGACAATGCTGAATATGGTTATGGTATGTATCTTGGCGTTCAGCAAACCCGTCAAAGAATAGCTGATGAGATGAAGGCAGCTATGTTGCAGGATGTTTCTGCTGAGCTCAAAACAGCTTTTCAAGAGTGGGTTGATGGCATGAATGATGGTGATGCTTCTAAGGCGGCTACCAAAAAAGTACTCGCTGCCTTTGAGAAAGTAGATCCAAAATCTAATGACCTCCTCGCTAAGATTTGGGATAAAAAAGAACATCTAGTTAAGAAATCCCAATGGATTGTTGGTGGAGACGGTTGGGCTTATGATATTGGTTACGGTGGTTTGGATCATGTCCTAGCTTCCGGTGATGATGTTAACATTCTTGTAGTTGACACCGAAGTTTACTCTAATACCGGTGGTCAGTCCTCCAAATCTACTCCACGTGCCGCTGTGGCTAAATTCCAAGCAGCAGGCAAAAAAATCCGTAAAAAAGACCTTGGAATGATGGCTATTAGCTACGGTTATGTTTATGTAGCTCAGATTTCTATGGGTGCTAGCTTAACTCAAACAATGAAAGCCATCCAAGAAGCTGAAGCGTATAAGGGACCATCACTTATTATTGCTTATGCTCCATGTATCAACCATGGTATCCGCTCAGGTATGGCCACCAGTATTACTCAGGCTAAGAAAGCAGTTGAGTCTGGTTACTGGCATATGTATCGCTTCAACCCTGATCTACAAGAGAAAGGCGAAAAACCTTTCATCTTAGATTCCAAAGCACCATCCACGTCCTTTAGAGATTTCATTATGTCCGAAGTACGTTACACCTCCTTGCTCAATACCTTCCCAGATACAGCGGAAGAGCTCTTCCAGGGAGCAGAGAAGTTTGCCAACGAGCGCTATAAATCTTACAAGCGTTTAGCAGATGTGGATTGGAACTAAGTTCATTCCAAAAATAGTTAAAATAAAGAGTGGGCATTAGCCCGCTCTTTATTTTTGAGTTTCATTACGTTTATATTAATCTCATTTACTCGTATTTATAGTTTCTAAATATATATCGGACAATAGTAGCAAATTTTTGATTCGTTGTTCTTCTTCAAAGAATAATTCATTGATTTGGACGGACTCATGAGTTTTGATGTTTTGTCCGACTTCGTTTCCAGGTATATATAGAATATCTGAAGAAATATAAGTACCTTCAGGATAGTAAAAGCGAAACCCCAGAAGATTTTGATCATGATTTATTATATCTTGACCGAAAATAAGATAATCATCTAGATATATTCCTAAAAGATTAGCAATGGTTGGTAGGAGGTCTACCTGGCCTCCCACATTTTCGATGACCTTTGGCTTTACCCCAGGTATCTTAATCAAGAGAGGTACATTAAGAAAATCAAGAGAATCATGGTTTCTCCCTAGGATAGAGTTAAAGAAACTTTGATTTTTGGTTTGTTCATGCTTAGAAATTCCAAAATGATCACCGAAAATGACAATCATAGAATTATCCCATAAGCCGGTATCCTTTAAATCCTGAATAAACAAACCTAAAGCAAAATCCTCGTAGTTAATTGCCGACAAATAGTTGCCGATGAAAGTCTTTTGGAGCTTAGGTGGAAGGCTCAACTTTATTTTGTCTTCGGGAATAATATAAGGGTGATGAGAGGACAGCGTAATCAGGCTAGCATAGAAATTCTGATTTTGTTCTTCGTATCCCTGTAATATTGGGATTGCTTTCTGGAATAGTATTTCATCTGAAGATCCCCAGCGGCCTACCTGATCTACATTTTGGTAAAAAGATTTATCAAAATAGCGGTCAAAGCCCAGACAGGGATAGAGGTTATCCCTACGCCAAAATGTTACCGTATTGGGGTGAAAAGTAATGGCTGAATAACCTTTGCTTTCTAGGAGGCGTGGTAAAGAAGGATATTTCACCCCTATATAACTTTTGCTTACTGCGCCGCGCGCTCGAGGATATATTGAAGTATTGGTTACAAATTCGGCGTCAGAAGTATTTCCTTGGGCTATCTGAGCATAAAAATGAGGGAAATATAAGCTCTCCTTCATCAGCGCATTTAGATTAGGAGTAATCTCCTGTCCATTGATAGATAAATCTACTACGAAATTTTCCGTAGATTCTAGTTGAATAAGTATAACGTTTTTATTTCTAGCAGCACCAAAATATTTTGGCCATGCGACAGAAGTAATTTGTTTAATTCTTTCTATATTTGATTGGTGTAAAGCATCTGGTGGAAAGGATTCCGGCTCTTCTTTTTTAAAGGAATAAAAAGCTTGATAGAGTTGAGCGTTTAAGATACCTGCATCCTGAGCAAATTCCATTGGAATATCTTTTGGTTGATATATCTTGTAACTAATTAGAACTAACACGAGTGCAGAACAAGTGAGTAGTAATGTTCTACGTTTGTTATTAGGTAGGGTGACAAACCATTTTATCTTAGAAATTCTAAAGACCCGTAATAAGATAATAATCAAAATAATATCAAGATATAAGAATAAATAGCTAAAGGAAAATATCGCGATTACACTTCCCCCAATTTCTTTAAGAATAGGTGCCTGGGAGATAACATGATAATCGAGAAGCTTTCCAAAATGATTATAATACATAACAGTACTTAGCAGAAAAGTAGAAAGGAGAAAATCAACAACCAAGAACTTGGCAATTCCTCTTTTGGGAGATAATAAGTCGACCATACCGAAAACTAAGATAAGACAAGCTAGTTCCAGTAATACTGCAGGGAATTGATGAATTAGAGAGAAAAGGTGTATCCTAATGATTAATATTTTTATTAAGACAATGAAAGAAAACAACTGTATCCTTCCTGTCAGAAATCGCATAATGAAAGCCATCCTTTCTAAAGATTAGCGAACAACCTTGTTAATCCTATGAAGGGGACAAAAGTGATATGTCGAAAGCATGAAAGAATTATGCCAATTATACTAATAACCATTTCTTCAGGGAAGAATATACTAATGGAAGTAAACCTTTTACATACCTAAAAAATATAAGAAGGAAAGATGAAAATGAATAATCTGTACCCTAAATGTTCAATCTGTGGTCAAACACCATCAAAGGGATTACATGATGGTTTTCGTTTAGCAAAAAGATTTATCTGTTCAAGATGTGAAACACAGATAGTTATTACGAATACTGAAGCAGTAGAGTATGAACATAATATTCAAAGTATAAAGAAAGTAATTTACGGTTAAAAATTATAATTGCTTAATTTAATCTTATAGGTTAGCTTTGCAACAACACCTTCTAGAATTCAGTGGGGATTAAAATACCACCTGTATCAAGAATATAGTTTATACACTTTGTAGTTAGGATGAAATATTAAGTAATATATGTTAAAATAAAGCAACAATTATACAAAGATAATAGTGATAGGAGAACATGGTGAGTTTACTAAATCGTAAGCTTAAAACTTATTTTGAACAACAGATGTACTCCTTTCATACTCCGGGACATAAGGGGAGAGTAGATTTATTTACAGACTTTTCTTTCCCTGGGTTTGATCTAACTGAACTACCTGAACTGGATATGTTACATAATCCGCAGGGAGTTATTGCTGAAGCTCAGAAGAGGGCAGCAAAAGTCTATGGAGCAGATGAGACATTTTTTCTAGTCAATGGAGGGACGTCGGGAAATCAGGCTATGCTATTTTCTCTGATGTCTAATATATCAGGGAAGATTCGGATAGAAAGGAAAGCCCATAGATCGGTAATCGGTGGACTGATACTTTC
>JAGXFZ010000063.1 GCA_024637055.1 Gracilibacter sp.
AACCACGGTGCAGCTTAACGCTGTATCAGCTGCGTTCTCGACGCTTCTCTGCTCTAAGGTTCGCTAAGCAATGCACAAATATACTAAAATCTTTAATATCGAGCTAATAAAAGGGAATATCGCTAGCTACTTAAAAAGTAGTTTTGCGACATTCCCTTTTTCTTTGGTTATTTATTGTCTTCTATCTACATAGACATATATAGTGAACCTTCTATCAGTAGGAGTTTTGTTCATCCCCTACTGATAGTTAGTTGAACTTATCAGGAACTTAGCGTCCGTTATCCCCCACTTTAAGAAATGGAGTTATTACGGACGGTTAGTGCGTGATAAATGATACGTAAGTTATAACTGTTAAGAAAAATTAATTAAATGAAAGGGGATTGCCATGAATTTCAGTCAGTTCACAAGCTTTGACAAAATGATTACCCCATCTTTTATCAAGATTATATTCTGGTTAGGTGCGGGGTTATCCGTATTGTCGGGACTTGCCATGTTAACTCAAGGAGGTTTCGCCGTTATCATGGGTCTTGGAACGATTGTTTTAGGCCCTATCGTGACCAGAATTTATTGCGAACTACTTATTGTTATTTTCAAAATTTATGATAACTTGGTGGAAATCAATAGTAAGGTGGAGAAGAAGTCGACGGAACAGGAACTTATCTGAAACGAGGACAAAGAGGTTAAAGAGTTTTCAATCACTCTTTAACCTCTTTTGTTATCTGGAGTATTCCTTTATTGAACCAAATCAACCTGCCAATAGCCGTGGATGTTATATAGGCAAATAATATGGTTATCAGTTCGTTTAATGCTGCCTCCACTTTCAGAATTGTAGGCAACTGCATCACTACGTATTTTAACATAGGTATACGGCGTATCTTGGAGCATATAAAAAGTACCAATACCTGTTACGGTTAATTTTTCTACTCGGTTAACAAATGACTGTCTGGTAAACGTATTCCTAGAATCAGTTATTCGCTTTCTTTCTTCTTGGGCAAATCTATAGGTGGCATATTTTAAACCGAAATCACTCTCGTCCACTGTCCTATAGTCTACTGTGAGCCATTCATTACTGAATTTCACAGCTGTTTGTACAGCTAATTCTTGTTCGATAGATAGTTCTCCTTCATGTTCGACGAATGCTTTACTAAAGTGCCACCAGCTTTCTTTTTCAAAGGCGTAACTTACGTCCACTGGCTGACCAATACTTGTAAGACTAAATTGTCCGGCTAGTTCAGCGGCTAGAGTAAATACATCGTCGGGTAGAGCTACCGGTCCACCTAGACCAATCACGTTCGTATCCTCTTGATTGTTTCTCGCTGCTACCATAAAACTTACTATCTCTTTAGGAAGATATCTTTTGGTTGTTGGGTCAACTAGAATAATCGGGCTCTTTGTTTTTGCAGCTAATACACTACCAGCTAAAGCGTCGAGATAGTCAGAAGCTATATAGATGTTTGGGGGACTAGAAGCAAAGTGGTTTGCTATTAGCATGGCGGTTTCATATCGATCGTTACCAGCAAACCTAGTGATTTTAGCATTTGGCGCTATGTTTTTAAGACTGTCTTCCAGGGATTTGGAGATTGCTCCTTCTCCGCCGGTGATATAGATTGTTGAAGGTTGCTTTTCTGCGATAAAATTCCTAATGCTACTAGTTAAAACTTTCCCATCTGAAAGCAGAATCGGCCAACCATTCGCTGATGCAAAGCTAGATACTGACAGTGCATCGGGAAATTTTTCTCCAGAGCTGATTACTACCGGTGTTTTGTTGGAGATATTTAATTCCTGGGCTATTAGGTAATCCGTTTCATATTTGTTGTCACCTGAGACTCTAGTTACATTTGTATATCCCAAGTTATTTAATTCGGTAATAAAGTCGTATCCGATAAGTCTTCTGTCGCCGACGAGATAGATTTTGCCTGTTTTACTAAGATGATTATTAATGTAGTCGAATGCCTCTCTGGTACTCTCGGAAGTTCTATTCACTAATAACAAAGGGGCATTATTCTTATGAGCCAAAACACTTGCAGGCAGGGCATTAACAAAAGTACTTCCGGGAGCTAAGACTACACAGTCAACAGTTCCATTGTTAATCTGCTTTGCTATTACTTGAGCTGTCTGATACCGATCGTCTCCGTAGAGTCGTTTTGTCTCATCGATAGATGATATTTGGAAGTTTGCTGCGTTTATGGGTGTTGCAAAAAGTATAAGTACAAAAGATGAAAGTAGAATCGCTTTGAGTCTAACGTTGATTCTTGTCACTGCACTTTTTCCTTTCTTCTTGCGTGAAATACTTATTTTTTTTTATTATAACAAATTTCGCTAAGGAAAGAGATAAAAAGGCACATCGAAACTTAATTTTTCGTTGTGCCTCTTTATATATATTAGGGAGGAAGAGGAATTTTAGAAATGAAATGTTTTACTTGCATTTAGAATATCATTACTTACAACTCGTGTATATGGCTTTTACAAAAGGCTTATTATTCTTACAAATTCTTGACAATTAGAGGGGAAAGGCACAGACAAGTCCCTGTCCCCTCGTCTGTACCCTAGTCTGCCTGTCCCCGGAAATTTCTGGTATACTATGTATATTAATATAATTTTTAAGACGGGAGGTTTCCTTAATGAATTTTGATTCATTATATAATCCATATACTTCTCAACGGATGCCTGTATATGCAAAGAATGGGATGGTGGCGACATCACAGCCGTTGGCGGCTCAAGCAGGATTAGATATCTTGAAAAAGAGCGGGAATGCTATAGATGCGGCAATTGCTACGGCTGCCTGCCTTACTGTGGTAGACCCGACCTCCAATGGAATTGGCGGAGATGCTTTTGCTTTAGTTTGGACAAAGGGAGAGCTGTACGGCCTAAATGCAAGTGGGCCTGCTCCAGCTGAACTTTCGGCTGAAGTGCTTGAACGGTTGGGTCATACGGAAGTCCCCAAATATGGATGGATTCCTGTGACGGTTCCTGGTACCCCTGCGGCTTGGAAAGAACTATCCGCTCGTTTTGGCAAACTATCTCTGATTCAAGTATTGGAGCAGGCCATCAAATATGCTGAGGAAGGTTATCCTGTCTCCCCTGCTGTTGGTCGGTTATGGCAAAATTCCTATCGTACTTTTAAACAAAATCTTCAGGGTGAGGAGTTCCGACACTGGTTTGAGAAGTTCGCTCCCCAAGGGAGGGCACCAGAAGTCGGAGAAATATGGTCTTCGCAGGATCATGCCGATACCCTAAAGTCTATTGCTGAGACAAATGCCCAATCGTTTTATTGTGGAGATCTGGCAGATAAGATAGATCAGTTTTCTAAACAATATGGTGGCTATCTTCGGAAGAAGGACCTGGAGAATTACAAGGCTGAATGGGTTAATCCTATTAATATTAATTATAGGGGATACAATGTCTGGGAAATACCCCCTAATGGACATGGTCTTGTGGCACTTATGGCCTTGAACATATTAAAAGGATTTGATTTTGAATATAAGGATTCTGTTGACACGTATCATAAACAAATAGAAGCATTGAAACTTGCTTATGCTGATGGGTTTAAGTATATCGCTGAACCATCTGAGATGAGCGTTAGAGTCGAGGATCTTCTATCAGACGGATATGCTGCGGAAAGAAGAAAGCTAATCGGGAAGCTAGCCTTGCTGCCTGAAGCCGGTAATCCTTCCAAGGGCGGAACAGTCTACCTTGCCACAGCAGATGGTGAAGGCAATATGGTTTCGTTCATTCAAAGTAACTATATGGGTTTTGGTTCAGGTTTAGTGGTTCCAGGTACAGGGATTAGCCTGCATAATCGCGGCAATAACTTTTCACTAGACAAATCCCATGATAATTATCTCAAGCCTGGGAAGAGACCTTATCATACGATTATCCCAGGGTTCTTGACTAAGGATAATCAAGCTATCGGCCCATTTGGCGTAATGGGAGGATTCATGCAGCCCCAAGGACATCTCCAGGTTCTCATGAATACTATTGATTTTGGGCTTAACCCTCAAGCAACTTTGGATGCCCCAAGATGGCAATGGAAATAGGGGAAAATCGTAGAAGTGGAGCATAAGTTCCAAGAGCATATCGCCTTGTCCCTGAAAGAAATGGGGCATCAGATGCAGTACTCTGTGGGTTCAACCAGCTTCGGTCGGGGGCAAATTATTTGGAGAGATAAAGACGGGGTACTCGTAGGGGGTACGGAACCAAGAACGGATGGGATGATAGCGGCATATTAGTTAAAGGGAAAAGGTGGGCGAGAGGGCTTTTTTGATGCTTGTAATTCTATTTTAGTCTTTGTGTTTACCGTTATTTTCTCTATCTGATTTGGAATCCTTAGTATTATTTTGTTTTTCTGTGTTATTTACCATAACTTCATTATCTTCGTTATCATTTTCCCCATCTTCTTCTACTGACTCGTCGTCTGCATCGTCTGCATCGTCTGCGTCATCTGCGTCATCGTTTCTATTGGCTTTCTTAAGCTCTTTGATTTCTTCTTTTTGTTCCTTCATTACTACCCGGTTTTCTTTTGCAACTTCTTTTTGCAGTTCATGCACATCTTTAGATAATTCTTTCATTTGAATCTTATTTTGTTCTGCCAGCTCCACTTTTTCCCGGGCGGCCTGAATAACAGTTTCATCACCCGTACTAAGGGCCTGTCCAAGCTCTTTTTTAGCTGTGGCAAATTGTTTGACAGAATTTACATAGGTCTTTTTAGCAGTTACATAAGCTCTAAGAGCGATAGTGTTTTGAACTTCAGCCTTAATAACATTCGCCATAAGTTCAGCTTGTTCTTCAGAAAGATTTCCCGTCAGTTTTATAGCAATCTTATCGGCATCACTCTGAACAAGTTCAATTTTCTCAATAAGACTACTGATTCTGGCTTGTTCTTCTGTAACTTCTGTATCTTCAGTAGCTGTTTCCTCTTCCGTTTCTCCAGTAGTTTCATCTAAAATATCTTCGCTATCCTCAGAAACATCGGTATCCTCAATAATCTTTTGGACTTGGAAGTTTGCTTTTTTGATAGTCTCTGAATAAGTAAGAATTACTTTCTCCACTAAGTCCTGCTGATCTTGATCTGACATAATCTGAGCTTCAGCAAGCCTTTCATTGGCGAATTCTATCAGTAATTCGGCTTTGCCATCAGCTGAAAAAGTAACAGCAACTTGAATGCTCTCAATCATTTGTTCTATGGAATACAACCAGCTATCGGGAGTGACACCTGCTTCTTCCTCAAGATTTTCATCTGTTTCGGTTTCTGATGTACCGTCGGTATCAGTGTCAGAAGTTGTATCAGTATCAGTTTCTGTGACAGATACCGGAGTCTCCTCAGCAAAAGCATAAGTGGGGCCAACTGCAAAGATTACCAGGAGACAAAGAAATGGTATCAGTATCTTTTTAATTTTCATCTTTTTTTCTACTCCTTTGCGTTTTATTCTTGTACACCTTGTACACCATAGTTATTCGCGATCTTCGTTACATTTTGGTACCTTTTTATGTATTTTGGGATAAAATAAAATTTTGATTGGCAAAAAGAGCTAATCTCCTCAGAAAGAAGATCAGCTCTTTTGCTACTTTATACTCAGAGTACGTTTTGCTTTGGTGAGGGGTTGTTCAGATATCTAAAAGATTTCTATCTCACTTTGGGCTTTTAATCCTTCGACAATTCTGCTTATGGCTTGCCCAACTTTTTGTTGTGAAATTATCTGTCCAATCTGAGGTTTTACATCTTCAAAATCCTGTGCTTCTTCTCCAGCGCTTGCTTTATACTGTTCGTAATAAACAGCTATTTCTGCATCAGTGACTTCAGTTTCTTCACTGGGAATAGCTTTTTCCAAGTATCCATTCGCACTGATTTCTTTGAAGATATCAGATTGTAATTTTTCAATGGTCATATTTTGGCTTTCCAAGGCCTGATTAAATTCCTCTTCTGAAGGAAACTGCGACTTAATCTTTTCTACATTTTGTTCAATCATCTCATCACTGGGTTGTATACCTACTTTTTCTGCCTCTTGCAGTAATAAAGCCTGGCCAATCAACTGTTCAAGAACTACTTTTTCCATTTCTTCTTCGTTCCATTCCATTTGTCGCTGATTATAACTAGCTTTCAAATATTGTTTTTGCCTGTCGAATTCACCTGCTGACAAGGCCTGGCCGTTGACGGTACCTATAATATTTTGCTCCATTATAAATCCTCCTAATGATTTTTGTTATTGACTACTTTTGACTAATCCTCCGTAGAATAACATCAATTCGTAACTCGCGTCTAGGCTTTTGGGAAACGTTTTTAGATATGACAAAATCTTTACATTTGATTGCTTTATTTATAGCCTTGCCAAATCATTAAGGTTTAAGAAGGGGGTTAGTGGGCATACCTGAAAGAGAGTTGATCCTTACGCATGGATCAACTCTCTTATAACC